>NZ_PIBO01000019.1:0-87350 GCF_002806725.1 Raoultella sp. T31 | reverse complement strand
TGTCTTGCGATTGATAAGCCATAAGTCGTCTCCGTTACACCTTTTCCACGTTCACAAGGAAAGCTTTGTATTCCGGAGTTTGCGAATTCGCATCGCCCACTGAAGGCGTCAGCGTGTTCGCCAGGAACCCTTTCCGGGTCGCCCCCTCAAAACCCCAGTGACAGGGAATACCGATCGTATTGACCGTACGCCCATCGATGGTCAGCGTTTGCAGACGTTTCGTCACCACCGCTTTGGCCTTGATAAAACCGCGTTTCGAGACGATTTTGACTATGTCGCCGCTCAAAATACCTTTCTCTTTAGCCAGATTTTCGCCGATTTCAATAAACTGCTCCGGCTGGGCGATGGCGTTCAGACGCGCATGCTTGGTCCAGTGACGGAACAGTTCGGTGATCGAATAGGTGGTCGCTACATACGGGAACTCATCCGCATGACCCATATTCGCCAGATCATCGCTAAAGATCCGCGCCACCGGGCTGGAGACTACCTTCGGGTGGAGAGGGTTAGTACCAATCGGCGACTCTATCGGCTCATAGTGCTCAGGGAAGGGGCCATCGTTCATTTTGTTCAGGGAGAACAAACGGCCCACCCCTTCAGGGTTCATGATGAACGGCCCGACGTTGCTGTCCGGTACCGCCAGGCTATAGTCGGCGACATCCATTCCCGCCCAGCGTTTACCGTCCCAGTGCAGCAGCGCGCGCTGCGGATCCCAGGGTTTACCCGCCGGATCGGCGGATGCGCGGTTATACAGGATGCGGCGGTTAGCCGGCCAGGACCAGGCCCAGCCGGGCGTACAGCCCAGCCCGTAAGGATCGCTATTATCACGATTCGCCATCTGGTTGCCCTGTTCAGTCCAGCAGCCGCAATAGACCCAGCAGTAGCTGCTGGTGGAACCATCATCCTTCAATTGCGCAAAGCTGCTGAGCTGCTGGCCTTTTTTGACGATAACCTGGCCCTGGTCATCAACAATATCGCGCAGCGCTTTACCATTGGCCTCACGGGCCACCTCTTCCGGCTGCGGGTCAAGGGGATCGTGATAATCCCACGACATATTCAGCACCGGCGCCGGGTTGGCGCCGCCTTCCTGCCGATAAAGATCGCGCAGGCGCATAAACAGGCGGCCGAGAATTTTGCCGTCGTGGAGCGCTTCGCCCGGCGGTTCAGCCGCCGCCCAGTGCCACTGCAGCCAGCGGCCCGAGTTGGCAATCGAGCCGTTCTCTTCGGCGAAACAGGAGGATGGCAGACGGAAGACTTCGGTCTGGATATCTTCAGGACGAACGTCGTTCATCTCACCGTGGTTCTGCCAGAAGTTCGACGACTCTGTCACCAGCGGGTCAATCACCACCAGGTACTTGAGCTTCGCCAGCGCGCGGGAAGATTTGTTCTTATCAGGAAACGCCGCCAGTGGGTTAAAGCCCTGGACAATATAGCCATTGATTTTTCCCTGCGTCATCAGCTCGGCCTGAGTCATCACATCGTATAGCCGGTCCCATTTCGGCAGCCAGTCATAGCCCCAGTTATTCTCCGCTGTTGCCGAATCGCCCCAGAAACTCTTCATCATGCTGACGAAAAATTACGGCGTATTTTGCCAGTAGTTAACTTCACCCGCGCCTAAGGCCGCAGGGGTGATTTGCGCAATATAGGTTTGATAATCCGGCTGTTTTTCCGATGGTAACGGCATATACCCCGGCAGATTGGTGGAGAGTAGCCCCAGGTCGGTATAGCCCTGAATATTGGAGTGCCCGCGCAGCGCGTTAATCCCGCCGCCGGCCATGCCGATATTGCCCAGCAGCAGTTGCAGCATCGCCGCGGCACGGATGGTTTGCGCGCCCGCCGTATGGTGGGTCCAGCCGAGGGCATATAAGATAGTGGCGGTGCGATTCGCCACGCTGGTGCTGGCCAGAAGCTGACAAATGCGCAGGAAATCGTCGATCGACGTTCCGCACAGGCGGTTGACCATTTCCGGGGTGTAGCGCTCGACATGCTGCCGCATCAGATTCCAGACGCAGCGCGGGTGGCGATAGGTTTCATCGCGCATGGCGAAACCGTTCTCATCCAGCTCGTAGTTCCAGCTGGTTTTATCGTACTGCCGTTGTTCAGGATCAAAACCGCTGAACAGCCCGGCATCGAAAGCATAATCTTCGCGCACGATCATGCTGGCGTTGGTGTAGTGGCGCACGTACTCATGCTGCACCCGATCGTGCGCGATCAGATAGCGAATGACGCCAAGCAGGAAGGCGCTGTCGGAACCGGCGCGGATCGGCGCGTACAGATCGGCTACCGCCGCGCTGCGGTTAAAACGCGGATCCACGACGATGACCGTCGCATTATTTTTAATTTTGGCTTCGATAACCCATTTAAAGCCAACCGGATGTGCTTCCGCCGCGTTGCCGCCCATAATCAGCACAACGTTGGCGTTTTTGATATCCACCCAGTTGTTGGTCATCGCCCCGCGGCCAAAGGTCGGCGCCAGCGCCGAGACCGTCGGGCCATGGCAAAGACGCGCCTGGCAGTCAATCGACACCATCCCCAAGGCGCGGGTAAATTTGCCGTCGAGGATCCCGGTTTCATTACTCGCCGCCGAAGAGCACAGCATGCCGGTGGTCAACCAACGGTTCACGGTGACGCCCTGGGCATTCTTTTCGATAAAGTGGGCGTCGCGGTCGTCTTTCATTAACCTCGCGATGCGATTAATCGCCTCATCCCAACTGATGCGCGTCCATTTATCCGCCCCCGGCGCCCGATATTCCGGATAGCGCAAGCGGCTGTCGCTATGGATATAGTCCAGCACTCCGGCGCCTTTCGGGCATAAAGAACCGCGGCTCACCGGATGATCGGGATCGCCTTCAATGTGGTAAATACTTTCACGTACGTTCTTCGCGTTATCCCCGAGGCTATACATGATGATGCCGCAACCCACCGAGCAGTAGGTGCAGTTATTACGGGTTTCTTTGGATTTTAATAGCTTATATTGACGCGTCTCGGCGTTAGCGGAAAACGCAGGAAGAAAACCAAGCGATGCTACGGTTGTCCCTGCCATCCCACCCACGCAGATGCGAAAGAACTGCCTGCGACTGAGCTCCATTGTATCTCCAGCTTAAACTTAAGACAGGAAAGGGTGCAGCGATTATAAGGTTATTTTGCAGGGCTGCGCCAGAAAACCGGCGTATTAATGCTGTGACCGCGAGCACAGCTAAGCTCATCCGGGGCCTTTTGCGGTGGCGGCGTTTTCAAAAACGAGTGGGAAGGCTGTTCCCCTCGATGACGAGGGGAAGAGGGAAATTAATCCAGGCTAAACGGATCGGCATCCTGCCAGGCGGGGAATTTTTCGCGATACTCGTTGAGCGCGGTGAGCGACAGTTCCGCATCGAGGCGCGTGGCCTGGTGAGGTTCCGCCGTTGCCAGAATCTCCCCCTGAGGGCTGATAATGCGGCTGTCTCCCCGGTAGTGGTGGCCATTTCCATCGGTACCGACCCGATTGCAGCCGGCGACGTAAGCCTGGTTTTCAATGGCCCGGGCGACCAGCAGCGACTGCCAGTGCAGCGAACGCGGCGCCGGCCAGTTGGCCACGTACAGCGCTAAATCGTAGTCGTTATGGTTGCGTGACCAGACCGGGAAGCGCAGGTCGTAGCAAACCAGCGGCAGGATCCGCCAGCCGCGCCACTCGAAAACGACCCGTTCATTGCCCGCCGTATAATGATGATGCTCTTCGGCCATCCGGAACAGGTGCCGCTTATCATAAAAATGGGTTTTACCGCCGGGCTCCACCAGCAGGAAGCGGTTAACCGGGCCGCGTTCGGTTTGTAGCGCAGCGCTCCCCGCAATCAAGGCATTGGTCTGCACCGCTTTCGCCAGCATCCAGTCAATGACCTCTTCCTGCGGCAGCGACTGTTTCGCGGCTTCCATCGCGAAGCCGGTGGTAAACATTTCCGGCAAAACAATCAGATCGCGCCCGCTGACACCTTCCAGCTGGCGATCGAAATGGCGCAGGTTGGCGGGACCGTCCATCCACACCAGCGGTTGTTGCAATAGCGTAATTTTCAGGCCAGGCACAGTGGTGAACTCCATTATCATTAGGCGGTTATAGTTACTTTAACACCATATCAGTCTCTGGATAGTCAGCGGAATATTTTGTTAAAGAAATGCTAATTCTGGAAACGATTTGTGCGGGGAAGGGGTTGCCAGAGGCAAAGGGGGAGGCAAGCCGCAAAGACGGGTTGGGGCGGATTGACTCACGCGGCTTTTTTTAGTTCTACGATGGTGCCCCGTAAACCCGGGCCCGCGAGGGGAGTTTAAGGGGCACTGCGTGAGGCATGGCGCGTGGCTTAAAGCGCCATGCTGGCCAACAGAATGAAGATCAGGCCGCAAAGAGATAGCATTGTTGACATTAACGTCCAGGACAGTAAGGTTTCCTTGATGGTCAGGCCGAAGAAATCCTTTATCATCCAGAAGCTTGCATCATTGACATGCGAGCAAATGCAGGAGCCTGCGCCCGTCGCCAGAGTAATTAAGGCCAGGTTTGTATTTGGGTGTGCAGACAGCAAAGGGATCACCAGGCCGGCGGTGGAGATAGCGGCAACCGTTGCGGAGCCGAGACAAATCCGCAGAAAGGCCGCCACTCCCCACGCCATCAGAATGGGGTTGATATCCGTGCCTGCCACCAGCGTCGAAATATACTGGCCGACGCCAGAATCAATCAGCACCTGTTTGAATGCGCCGCCGCCGCCGATAATCAATAACAGACCGGCAATACCCGCAATCGCTTTCCCGCAGGAGTCCATCAGTTCCGGAATCGTTTTGCCTCTCCCGAGCCCCATGGCCCAAATGGCGAACAGCAGCGAAATCAGCATCGCGATCGTCGAGTTTCCTAAAAACAGGAACACGGAATAGAGCATACCGGGGTCGCCTGCGTCTTTTGGCCGGACCATTTGCATAATGGTGACCAGCGCCATCAGGATAACTGGCAGCATGGCAGTCAGAAAACTTATCCCAAACCCCGGCATTTCGCTTTCGCTAAAACTCTTTGTTGCCCCAAGGGACGCAATATTGCCTTCTTTGGCAAAGGCCTCCGGGATCAGCCGTTGGCATACTTTATTCAGCAGTGGGCCACAGAGAATAAAGGTTGGAATGCCCACGATGATGCCATAAATCAGCACGACACCAACATCTGCGCCATATTCTCTGGCGATGACGGTAGGGCCGGGATGCGGCGGCAGAAAACCGTGCGCCACTAACAAACCCGACAGCATTGGTACGCACATATACATCGGTGATATTTTGGCTTCCCTGGCGATGGCGAATAAAATCGGTACCAGCAGGATTAAACCAACTTCGAAAAATAGCGCAATACCGACAATAAATGCCGAAGTCACTACCGCCCAGTCCAGTCTTTTGACACCAAAATAGTTTAGCATGGTCAACGCAATACGCTGCGCGCCGCCGGCATCGGATAATAATCGTCCGAGCATTACGCCAAAACCGAATATCAAGCCGATATGACCCAGCGTGCCGCCTAGTCCGGATTCGACAGACACAACGACCTTATTCAGGTCCATGCCGCTGGCAATAGCTACGGCCAATGAAACAATAATTAATGAAACAAAAGTATTGAGTTTTATTTTTATGGTTAAAAGCAGGAGTACAGCGATACCTGCCACAACAATTAATAGTGGCATAACGTCCTCTCATTAATAATATTAAATAGTTTTAATTATTCCTTCAGGATTTTTTCATATGCTGGTGCAGTGCTGCGCTAATTTTATGAACGTCGTAGATGCAGCCACGCCAGGTTCCGCCGCTTACTGCCTGGAGCATCGCCCAGAGTTGGGTATCATCTGGTAAATCAGGATCGGGCATTAAATCAGGATGGCTGCTTCTGCCATTTAATATAATAGTCGCCTCCTCGCGTGAGGGGAGAGTCTGAGCGTTAGCGAGACCCAGAAAATTGACCTCTCCCTGGAGTTGTTTGCAGTCGATTTTAATTTCGATGAGATCCCCGCTGCGTAATTTCCCGATGGCACCGCCGGCCAGTGCTTCCGGCCCAACGTGACCAATACAGGCGCCGGTGGAAACACCGGAGAATCGGGCGTCGGTAATAAGAGAAACATGTTTCCCATAGGATAAATGCTTCAACGCGCTGGTCACCTGATAAGTTTCCTCCATCCCGGTGCCGGACGGCCCTGCGCCGATAATAACCAGAATATCGCCCGCTTTAATTTTGTCGTGTTTGATATCATAAATGGCGGTTTTCTCCGAGAGGTACACTTTCGCCACGCCCTGATGATAATAAATACCTTCTTCATTAATGACCGAGGGATCGATGGCCGTGGATTTTATGACCGAACCCTCCGGAGCGATATTTCCGACCGGGAAGGTCATCGTGGAGGTTAACCCGCGTTTTTGCGCCTGTTGCGCAGACATGATGACCTCCTGGGGATCAACCTGCTCCTGGCTGAGCAGCAGGTTTTTAAATATCTGCCGACGCTCGGAGCACTGCCACCAGTCGAGATTTTCTCCTAGCGTACTGCCCGTTACGGTCATGACATCCTCATGCAGAAGACCCAACTGGCGCAGATGCAGCATCACTTCAGGTACGCCGCCAGCCATAAAGGCCCGTATGGTTGGGTGATAAACCGGGCCATTGGGCAGTACGCTGACCAGGCGCGGCACCTGTTTATTTATGCGTATCCAGTCCTCCACCGTCGGAATATGGCAGCCTGCCTGATGGGCAATCGCCGGAATGTGCAGCAGGAGATTGGTGGAGCCGCCGAATGCCGCGTGGACCATCATGGCGTTTTCAATCGCGCGATCGGTGAGGATATCCTTCGTCGTGATGCCCTTCTGGCTCAGCAGCAGCGCGGCCCGCGCTGATGCCCTGGCGATCTCCGTCCAGACCGGTTCACCTGAAGGCGCCAGCGCAGAATGAGGAATCGCGAGGCCGAGGCCTTCAGCGACGACCTGCGAGGTGCCTGCGGTTCCGAGGAACTGGCAGCCGCCACCCGACGACGCGCAGGCCTGGCAGCCCGCCCGACGAGCGTCCTGCAGCGATAATTCGCCGTTGGCAAAACGCGCGCCGATAGTCTGCACCTTGCCGTTATCTTCGCCATGTAAAGCCGGCAGCGTGGCCCCGCCGGGGATCAATACCGTCGCTTTATCATGCTGCGATGCCAGCGCCATCATGGTCGCGGGCAGCCCTTTATCGCAGGTTGCCACGCCAATCACCGCTTTGGCTCCCGGCAGGGAACGGATCAGGCGGCGCATCACCATAGAGGCATCATTGCGATAAGGTAATGAATCGAACATGCCGGTGGTGCCCTGCGTGCGTCCGTCACAGGGATCGGAGACATACACCGCATAAGGCAGGGCGTGATGGTTTTTGATGACCTCCGCTGCCGCTTTCATCTGGATGTCCAGCTCGTAATGTCCCTGATGAAGCGCCAGCGCGACGGGTTTGCCGTCCTGCCCGCGCAGCCCGCCCAGCGTGCTAAGCAGCAGGATACCGTCCTGATTCAATTCATCCGGCGACCAGCCCATCCCGGCATTCATGGTCATGCCAAAAATATCGCCGCTAGGGCGATTGATTAGCATATCCCCGGTCAGCGGCAGTTCGCCCTGCGGACCCGGCGCGTGGGTTCTGACGCGGTAAATGTCCGGGTTATCACCAGCAAAAATATCGTCAATAGACATCGAATGCCTCCTCATGATGTTAAAATGCCCTGTGCGGCCAGCAGCTCACGAACCCGCGCTTTCGCCTCTTCCGACGCCTCCAGAATCGGCGGCAGGCAATAGGTATTCACCCGCAGCCCCACACACTGCATGGCATATTTGATCAGGGAGACAAACGGTGTTTCCAGTGAGTAGATAGCCGGTAGCTGCAGCAATTTTTTATTCAGCGTCGCCGCGGTCGCGAGATCGCCATCTTGCCAGGCGCGAAAAATGCCGACAGACAGTTCCGGCGCGAAGTTTGCGCTGGCGGTAATGGCGCCATCCCCGCCCAGCAGCAGGTTATTGAGTAAATGGTCGTCGAAGCCGCAGAACACGGAGAAATCGGGGCGCACGGCTTTGACGGTGTTAATCATCGCCCGCAGGTGGCCGACGCTGTCGATTGTGTCTTTAATCCCGACGATATTTTCATTTTGCAGCGCCAGCCGTTTGACGATATCGGGGGTGAGATCCTGGCCGGTAAGGTCCGGGAAGTTATAAACGATAGCTGGCAGGCGGACGCTGCTGGCGATGCGGTGGTAATAGTCGTCAAGATTGCTGGCGGCAACTTTCCAGTAATAGGGGTTAATAATCACGATGCCGTCCGCGCCGCTGGTTTCGGCGTGTTTTGCCAGTTCGACCGCTTCGTCAGTGGAGGGGGAGCCTACGCCAATTAATACCGGAACGCGCCCGCCAACCGCCGCGATTGCTGCCTCGGCGAAGTCCATCCTTTGTCCGGCGTTCATCTGACTGAATTCACCGCCGGTTCCCAGATAAAACAAACCGTCGACACCTTTCTTAATAAGAAAATCGGCGACGTCTGCTAAGGCTATTTTATCAATGTTACCGTTGTCATCGAACGTCGTGGAGACCGGTGGAATAATTCCCCTGATTTTTTTCATTAGATCAATTTCCTTTTCTTAAATATTCATTTTCGTTTCTATAACCCAGACCATACGAGATCTGATCGGCGCATTGCCTGAGCAATTCGAGATAGCCATCGATCTTCTTTCCCGAATAAACGATTGGGTCACCCGATAATGAAATGGCATAATTCACGCGATGATACATATCGAAAACCGGCATGCTCAGGCATACGGCCCCGTTGGTCGATTCTTCATTATCTATCGCCCATCCTCTGAGACGCGTTTTCTGTAGCTCTTCACGAAATAACTTTTTATCAGTGAAGGTATTGTTAGTGTGCTTTTTCAGAATTAAAGCATCGAGAAAATAATCCATCTCTTCTCGCGGCTTCCAGGCCAGCAGTGCCTTACCAAGCGCGGTAATATGTAATTCTAGCTTTTTACCGATCCAGCTTTTTTTCGTCGGTACGGAATCCGGGCTCTCGACTTTATCCAGGTAAATGGCGGAGTAACTCTCCATAGCCCCTAAATGGCAGACCAGTCCGCTTTTCAATGAAAGCTCCTGCATCGGGCGCTTGGTTACCTCGAATATGTTTTTCCTGTGCAGCGACTGGCACCCAAGCTCGTAATTTTTTATGCCGAGCGAGTATTGATTACGCTCACTTTTTATTAAAAATCCGCAGTCGACCATGGCATTTAATAAATTCAGCAGGCTACTTTTCGGGTACTGGAATTCTTTTAGCAGCTCCATAAAACTGGCCGCCCCGACATAAGCAATATGGGTCAGAATTTTTTCTGCCCGGATTAATGAATTACATCCCTTACCGCCCATAACGGCCCCCGTTTCTTGTTGGTATAAAGCCTATCGACTCTGGAAAGCGGAAAATACGCCTTGTTCAGCAGGCTGAACCGAGTTGCAGGAGGGAAACGTGATCTACGTAGGTATTTTTATTATTGCGCGGGAATTTGCTGCGCGTGGAGCTGGCCGATTGGCCGCCTGTCGCGCGAGTGCGGGAAATGATTTTTTGCGTAACCGGAGGGCAAAGCAGGGTAAAAAAAAGAGGCGGAGGAAAGCCCCCGCCCCGATCGTGATGTGATTAATTTATTATTCAGGCCGCTTCAATCTTGCGGACTTTCTCCGGTAGCTTTACCGGCTTCGTCGCCAGTTCATCGGCTGCGAAATCATCAACGTTAATGCTGCGCAGACGGCTGGTTTCCGCACGGGTCAGAATATCGGCTTCATCCTGATTGATTAAACCTTTCGCCAGCGCGTTGCGGGCCAGTTCATCCAGACGGGTAAACGGCAGGTTTTTGCCCAGCTCTTTGCAGATACGCTGATGAATCGGATCGGCGGCCATGACCTCGATCAGCGCCTCTTCCAGCAAACCGACCGGGTTATGTTCACTCGGGGTCAGGTACTGACCGCGGCCGATACGTGAACGCGTCGCGCTCGGGACCTGCAGGATTTTCGCCACTTTATGATCCAGCTTATCGGACGGCGCGTTATAGTGACGGCCGGTCGGGAAGATAGCCATGCGCAGGGCGCCCGCGACAAAACGGTTCGGGAAGTTCTTCAGCAGATCGTCAATCGCCTGTTCTGCCTGATATAACGCATCCTGAACGCCCCAATGGACCAGCGGGAGGTCGGCTTCATTGCGCCCTTCATCGTCATAGCGTTTCAGCACCGCAGAGGCGAGATAGAGCTGGCTCAGGACATCGCCGAGACGCGCCGAGATGCGCTCGCGACGCTTCAGGCTACCGCCCAGCACTGCCATGGAGACGTCGGAAAGCAGCGCCAGGTTCGCGCTCAGGCGGTTCATATGCTGGTAGTAACGGCGGGTCGCGTCTTGGGTCGGCGTGCTGCTTGTCAGCCCGCGGGTCAGGCCCAGCCAGAAACTGCGGACTTTGTTACTGCCGACGTGACCGATATGCTTAAACAGCAGTTTGTCGAAAGCGTTAACATCGTTATTTTGCGCGGCAGCCATTTCATCCAGTACATACGGATGACAGCGAATTGCCCCTTGACCGAAGATCATCATGCTACGGGTCAGGATATTAGCCCCTTCCACGGTGATGGCAATGGGCGCGCCCTGGTAGGCACGGGCGAGGAAGTTACCTGCGCCCAGCATGATGCCTTTCCCGCCGGTGATATCCATGGCGTCAATAATTGAGCGTTGGCCGCGATGGGTGCAGTGGTACTTGACGATGGCCGACAGCACCGCCGGCTTCTCTCCCAGCATAATGCCGTAGGTAATCAGCGAGGCGGCGGCATCCATCACGTATGCGTTACCGGCAATACGCGCCAGAGGCTCTTCGATGCCTTCCATTTTACCGATGGAGATTTTGAACTGGCGACGAATATGGGCATAGGCGCCGGTCGCCATCGCCACGGATTTCAGTCCGCCGGTAGCGTTAGACGGCAGGGTGATGCCGCGTCCCACGGACAGGCATTCCACCAGCATCCGCCAGCCCTGACCGGCCATCGTTGGGCCGCCGATGATGTAGTCGATAGGGACAAAGATATCTTTACCCTGGGTCGGACCATTCTGGAACGGCACGTTCAGCGGGAAGTGGCGGCGGCCAATTTCAACGCCAGGAGTCGAGGTTGGGATCAGCGCACAGGTGATACCCAGCTCCTCTTCTCCCCCCAGCAGACGGTCAGGATCGGAGAGTTTAAAGGCCAGACCCAATACGGTCGCGATAGGCGCGAGGGTGATATAACGTTTGTTCCAGGTCAGGCGCATGCCCAGTACCTGCTCGCCTTGCCATTCGCCCATGCAGACGACGCCGCTATCCGGGATAGCGCCGGCGTCGGAGCCTGCTTCCGGGCTGGTCAGCGCAAAACACGGGATTTCCTGACCCCGCGCCAGGCGCGGCAGATAGTGGTTTTTCTGCTCTTCAGTACCGTAATGCTGCAGCAGTTCGCCCGGGCCTAAGGAGTTCGGCACGCCGACGGTAATCGCCAGGATCCCGGAAACGCCGGAGAGCTTTTGCAGCACCCGTGACTGGGCGTAAGCGGAGAATTCCAGACCGCCGTACTCTTTCTTAATGATCATCGCAAAGAAACGATGCTCTTTCAGAAAGGCCCACAGCGCTGGCGGCAGATCGGCCATTTCATGGGTAATTTCAAAATCGTTCGCCATGCGGCAGGCTTCTTCTACCGGGCCGTCGATAAACGCCTGTTCTTCGGCAGTCAGGCGCGGCTGCGGATAGTTGTGCAGTTTCTGCCAGTCCGGCGTCCCGCGAAACAGGTCGCCTTCCCACCAGGTCGTGCCTGCGTCGATGGCCTCTTTTTCGGTACGCGACATCGGCGGCATCACCTTACGGAAGGCGCGGAAGGCCGGTGCCGAGAAAATGGACTTGCGCATCGGCGCAAAGTTGAACGGCAGCAGAATAATCGCCAGCGGCAGCAGCAGCCAGATATTCCACAGCCCGGCAACGCTGAGCGCTGCGGTCCAGACGAGCAAAATCACACTGCTCAGCAGGAGACTAATTCGGTGATAGAAGAGTGCGCCGAGTAAAACAACGGTTGCAACAATACTCAAAATCATCATAGAGAAATGCTCCCTGTCTTGTAGGAGGTCTGACCACTTGTGATGATATGGTTGTAGTGGATGTTATTGTCTTTAGCAATGTGTTTACAAAATAATTACAACCTTGCTCACATTGTTGTATGTAAATGCGGCACGTAAAATCAAAACCCCGGCGGATTACGTCGGCTGCTGCTTCTCGCTTCGGCGCCTATCCGGTACACTGCCAGGGTTATTCCAACCATACTGAAGGATTATCCTCATGTACCAGGATCTTATTCGTAACGAACTGAACGAAGCGGCGGAAACGCTGGCTAACTTTCTGCAGGACGAAGCCAATATTCACGCGATTCAGCGTGCCGCGGTGCTGCTGGCTGATAGCTTTAAGGCCGGTGGTAAAGTCCTCTCCTGCGGTAACGGTGGTTCCCACTGCGATGCGATGCACTTTGCCGAAGAACTGACCGGGCGCTATCGTGAGAATCGCCCTGGCTACCCGGCGATTGCGATTTCTGACGTTAGCCACCTGTCCTGCGTCAGTAACGATTTTGGCTATGAGTACGTCTTCTCCCGCTACGTCGAGTCCGTGGGTCGCGCCGGCGATGTGCTGCTGGGGATCTCCACTTCCGGCAACTCCGGCAACGTGATTAAGGCGATTGAGGCTGCCCGCGCGCAGGGGATGAAGGTCATCACCCTGACCGGTAAAGACGGCGGTAAAATGGCGGGATCCGCCGATGTTGAGATTCGCGTACCGCATTTTGGTTATGCCGATCGTATTCAGGAAATTCACATTAAAGTGATTCATATTCTGATTATGCTGATCGAAAAAGAGATGGTTAAGGCCTGATGACATGGTGTCGGGCGGCACGGTGCGTGCCCGACCAGCGGACTGAGTTGTAGGCCGGGTAAGCTGCGAGCCCACCCGGCACTGCCTGAAAGTGCGAAGAGGTGATGTATGTGCGAATTGCTCGGGATGAGCGCGAATGTGCCAACCGATATTTGTTTTAGCTTTACCGGGTTGGTCCAGCGCGGTGGAGGCACCGGCCCGCATAAAGATGGCTGGGGTATTACCTTTTATGAAGGTAAAGGCTGCCGCACATTTAAGGATCCGCAGCCCAGCTTCCAGTCGCCGATTGCGAAACTGGTCCAGGACTATCCCATCAAATCGTGCTCGGTCATCGCCCATATTCGCCAGGCTAACCGCGGTATCGTTGCGCTGGAAAACACCCACCCCTTTACCCGCGAGCTGTGGGGACGCAACTGGACCTATGCGCATAACGGCCAGCTAGAGGACTATGAGTCCCTGGATACGGGCAATCTCCAGCCGATCGGCGAGACCGACAGCGAAAAAGCTTTCTGTTGGCTGCTGCACTGCCTGACCGAGCGCTATTGCGGAAGTCCGGATGATATGGTTGAGGTGTTCCGCTTTATCGCTACCCTGGCGGGTTCGCTGCGGGAAAAGGGCGTCTTCAATATGCTGTTGTCGGACGGACGTTACGTGATGGCGTTTTGCTCGACCAATCTGCACTGGATAACGCGGCGGGCGCCGTTTGGCGTGGCAACGCTACTGGATCAGGACGTAGAAATCGATTTTCAACGGGAGACCACACCCAACGATGTGGTCACCGTTATCGCCACTCAGCCGCTGACCAGCAACGAGACCTGGCATAAAATCATGCCAGGCGAGTGGGCGTTATTTTGCCTCGGGGACCGTGTAGTTTGACGCCAGCTGTGGCTGGATAACTTCATGGCTAAGCGGTTTGCTGACGATATAGCGGCCATCGGCCACTGAGATAACCGGTGGCTTGTGGGTTTGCTGGAAATAGTCGTAGCCTGGCTTCAGCTGTTTCCAGAAATCCGCATAGTAGGAGTATTTGTGGCGCTCCATATTGGCGTTGGTCATGCGGAAAGGATAAATGCTGACCTGCACGCTGGACTGGCCGAACACTAACGCGCCGGTTACAAACTGGAAAATCTCATCAATGCCGGTATCGGTCATCGCGTAGCAGCCGATGGAGACGCAGGCACCGTGAATCATCAGATACTTACCCTCATAGCCGTGGGCGCGATCGTAGGCGTTCGGGAAGCCGATATTAATGGCTTTATAGAAACGGCTGTCAGGCTTGAGCTGACTGCGCGCCACGGAATAAAACCCTTCCGGGCTTTTGAAGTCGCCCTGACGCTGCTTCGGCCCCAGACCGCCGGAATAGTTACAGATCCGGTAGCTGTCGAGTAGCTGGTAGGTTTCGCCCATTTTGACGTAGAGATCGAGCGTGCGCTCTTCTTTGAAGATCTCAATGTAAACCGGGGAACCCATTAATTGTTGCTTATATTCTTTGCTAACCGGCGTCGTCGAGCCGCCATTGCTGAGTAACCCAGCAAATGAAACGCACGGCAACAGAAGCATCGCAATAAATAATGCGATTTTGCGCATACTGCTTATTCCTTGATAAATCAAAAACCACATTGCCAGGACGGCAAGAGATACCCGAAATCAGACTTTTCTGGATTTAGAGCGCTCACATTAGCATCACGGCAGTTTTTCGCAAGCGCGGCCGCGCCGCGTTTACAATTTAGTTGTCCTTTATAGCGAATCTGGCCGTAAAGCGCAGTCAGAACTTTGCGCAACAGGTCTCATTTTACAGCTTGTTAGTCGTGGTTTATCTACAGCCTTCGCTCACAAAATGTTACACTTACGTTGATTAACGATCAGGGTAAGAAAGGATGCTTCTCTCCCGTCTTGCGCGTCACCAGGACCGCGATTTTCCTTTTTTCTCTGGTTTCCCATCCATGTTGCTGGCCTCGCTCTGATGGCGGGGGTTTAGATTACGGATACCTGCTAACAATATGATTAAAATCACAAAAGGGCTTAATTTGCCCATAGCTGGCATGCCATCACAGCAGATTACTTCGAAAGTTGCGGTTAAACGCGTCGCGCTGTTGGGCGAAGAGTACGTCGGTATGCGCCCTTCCATGATGGTTCGCGAAGGTGAGCGGGTACAAAAAGGACAAACCCTGTTCGAAGACAAAAAGAACCCCGGCGTTTGCTTTACCGCACCTGCGGCTGGGGTGATTGGCGCCATCCATCGCGGCGAACGTCGGGTTCTGCAATCCATTGTTATCGATGTCGATGGCGATGAGGCGGTCTCTTTTTCCCGCTATGCGCCAGGCGACCTGGCGGGATTATCGCGGGAAACCGTGCAGCAGCAGCTGCTGATGTCCGGCCAATGGACGGCATTTCGCACCCGTCCGTTCAGCAAAACACCGGCACCGGGCAGCGTACCGGCGGCGATTTTCGTGACCGCTATCGATACCAACCCGCTGGCGGCAGATCCGCAACCGATTATTCTGGCCCGACGTGAGGCCTTTGACGCGGGGCTCACCGTGCTCACCAGCCTGACGGATGGCAAAGTGCATGTCTGTCAGGCCAGCGGCGGCAAGCTTGGCGGCCACCCGTCAGGGAAGGTGACGTTTAACCAGTTTGCCGGGCCGCATCCGGCCGGGCTGGCAGGCACCCATATCCATTTCCTTGAGCCCGTCAGCCTGAACAAACAGGTCTGGCATCTTAACTATCAAGATGTTATCGCCATTGGCCGGCTGTTTCTCGACGGGGAACTTTACAGCGAACGGGTGATTGCGCTCGGGGGCCCGCAGGTTAAAGAGCCGCGGCTGATCGAGACCTGCTGCGGCGCCAGTCTTGATGAACTGCTGGCCGGTGAGCTGCTGGACGGTGAAAGCCGGGTGATTTCCGGCTCGGTGCTGAGCGGCATCCACGCCCAGGGGCCGTATGCGTTCCTTGGCCGCTATCACCTGCAGGTGAGCGTGGTGAAGGAAGGGCGCGAGAAGGAGCTGTTTGGCTGGGCGATGCCGGGAAAAGACAAGTTTTCGATTACCCGCACCACGCTCGGACATTTTCTCAAACACAAACTGTTCAATTTCTCAACGGATACCCACGGCGGCGAGCGTGCGATGGTGCCTATCGGCAACTACGAACGCGTGATGCCGCTGGATATTCTGCCGACGCATCTGCTGCGAGACTTGCTGGTGGGAGACAGCGACAGCGCGCAGGCGCTGGGCTGCCTCGAGCTGGATGAAGAGGATTTAGCGCTCTGCACCTACGTCTGCCCGGCAAAATATGAATACGGCCCGCTGCTGCGTGACGTCTTAACCCGCATTGAGCAGGAAGGATAAGTGATGGGTTTGAAAAATCTGCTGGAAAAAATTGAGCCGCATTTCACCCACGGCGGCAAACTGGAAAAGTACTACCCGTTGTATGAGGCGGCGGCGACCATTTTCTACACGCCGGGCCAGGTGACGAAAGGGGCTTCTCACGTCCGCGATGCCATCGACCTCAAGCGTATGATGATCCTGGTGTGGCTGGCGGTGTTCCCGGCGATGTTCTGGGGCATGTATAACGTCGGTCTGCAAACCATCCCGGCGCTGCACAAACTCTACGGCGCGGAGCAACTGCAGCAGGTGATCGCCAGCCACTGGCACTATAGCGTGGCGCAGCAGTTGGGGGTGGACTTTGGCCCGAATGCGGGCTGGCTGAGTATGATGGGGCTGGGCGCCGTGTTCTTCCTGCCCATTTATCTCACCGTGTTTATCGTCGGCGGCTTCTGGGAAGTGCTGTTCGCCATCGTGCGTAGGCACGAAATCAACGAAGGCTTCTTTGTTACCTCCATTCTGTTCGCACTGATTGTGCCGCCGACGCTGCCGTTGTGGCAGGCGGCGCTGGGCATCAGCTTTGGCGTGGTGATTGGCAAAGAAATCTTCGGCGGTACCGGGCGTAACTTCCTTAACCCGGCGCTGGCCGGGCGCGCATTCCTGTTTTTTGCCTGGCCGGCGCAAATCTCCGGCGATCTGGTGTGGACGGCGGCGGACGGTTTCTCCGGCGCCACGCCGCTTTCTCAGTGGGCGAGCGGCGGCGGTGAAACGCTGGTCAATGTCGCCAGCGGCCAGCCGATCGGCTGGATGGAGGCGTTCCTCGGCAATATCCCGGGCTCCATCGGCGAGGTTTCGACGCTGATGATCCTGATTGGCGGCGCGATTATTCTCTTTGGGCGTATTGCCTCCTGGCGCATTGTCGCCGGGGTGATGATCGGCATGATTGCCACGGCGACGCTGTTCAATCTGATAGGTTCCGCCACTAACCCGCTGTTCGCCATGCCGTGGTACTGGCATCTGGTGCTCGGCGGTTTCGCCTTCGGCATGATGTTTATGGCGACCGACCCGGTGTCGGCGTCGTTTACGGATAAAGGGAAATGGGGCTATGGCCTGCTGATCGGCGTGATGTGCGTGCTGATTCGGGTGGTTAACCCGGCCTATCCGGAAGGGATGATGCTGGCGATCCTCTTCGCCAACCTCTTCGCACCGCTGTTCGATTATCTGGTGGTGCAGGCCAATATTAAACGGAGGAAGTCGCGTGGCTGAGAAGAAAAGTAACGATAGCACCGGCAAAACGCTGCTGGTGGTGCTGGTGCTTTGCCTGGTCTGCTCCATCGTGGTCGCCGGCTCCGCCGTGGGTCTGAAGTCTCGCCAGCAGGAGCAGCGCGAGCTGGACAAACAACGCAATATCCTCGCCGTGTCCGGGCTGATGACGCCGAGGATGAGCGCTGACGAGGTGGAGGCCGTTTTTGCTGCCCGCATCTCCCCGCGACTGGTGAATTTAGCCAGCGGCGAGCTGCTGGACAAGGATCCGGGCAAGTTCAATCAGGCGCAGGCGCTGAAAGATCCTGAGCAGAGCATTACGCTGGACGCCAGCCAGGATCCGGCGGGTATCAAACGTCGGAGCAATATCGTCGAAATTTACCTCGTGCGCGATGAGCAGCGGCGGATTCAGGAAGTGATCCTGCCGATTTACGGCAACGGTCTGTGGTCGATGATGTACGCCTTCGTGGCGCTGGGCACCGATGGTCGTACGATTAAAGGGCTGACGTATTACGATCATGGCGAAACGCCGGGGTTGGGCGGCGAGGTGGAAAATCCCAACTGGCGTCAGCAGTTTATTGGCAAGCAGGTGCTGGATGATAGCGGCCACCCGGCACTGAGGGTGGTGAAGGGCGGGGCGCACCCGGGGGATATCCACGCCGTTGACGGCCTGTCCGGGGCGACGCTGACCGCGAATGGCGTACAGCATAGCTTTGATTTCTGGATGGGCGAACTGGGCTTCGGCCCGTTTCTGAAAAGAGTGCGTGAGGGGGAACTGAATAATGGCTGAAGCAGGCGATATGAAAGAGATGAAGCGCGTGCTGGTGGGGCCGCTGCTGGCCAATAACCCCATTACGCTGCAGGTGCTGGGCGTCTGTTCGGCGCTGGCAGTGACCACCAAACTGGAAACCGCGCTGGTGATGACCATTGCGGTAACGCTGGTGACCGCCTTCTCCAGCATGTTTATCTCGATGATCCGTCATCACATCCCCAACAGCGTGCGTATGATCGTACAGATGACGATCGTGGCCTCGCTGGTGATTGTCGTCGACCAGCTGCTGCGTGCTTTTGCCTATGAGACCTCCCGGCAGCTGTCGGTCTTTGTCGGGCTTATCATCACCAACTGCATCGTGATGGGGCGGGCGGAAGCATACGCCATGAAGTCGCCGCCGCTGGCCAGCTTTATGGACGGTATCGGCAACGGACTGGGCTATGGCGCCATTCTGATGGTTGTCGGCTTCCTGCGCGAACTTATCGGCAGCGGCAAGCTGTTTGGCATGACCGTGCTGGAGACGGTGCAGAACGGCGGCTGGTATCAGCCGAACGGTCTGTTCCTGCTGGCGCCGAGCGCCTTCTTCATCATCGGTTTGCTGATCTGGGCGCTGCGCAGCTGGAAGCCGGAACAGCAGGAAAAGGAGTAAACGATGACGGCTCACTATCTTAGCCTGTTTGTCCGCGCCGTATTCGTAGAAAACATGGCGCTGGCCTTCTTCCTCGGGATGTGTACCTTCCTGGCGGTGTCAAAAAAGGTCTCTACCGCCTTTGGCCTCGGCCTGACGGTCACCATTGTGCTTGGGCTGGCGGTACCGATCAATAACCTGATCTATAACCTGGTGCTGCGCGACGGGGCGCTGGCGGAGGGCGTTGATTTAAGTTTCCTCAACTTTATTACTTTTATCGGCGTGATTGCCGCGCTGGTGCAGATCCTCGAGATGATCCTTGATAAGTATTTCCCGGCGTTATACCACGCGCTGGGGATCTTCCTGCCGCTGATTGCCGTGCACTGCGCCATTTTTGGCGGCGTCTCCTTCATGGTGCAGCGTGACTACAACTTCCCGGAATCGATTGTCTATGGCTTCGGTTCCGGTATCGGCTGGACGCTGGCGATTGTCGCCCTGGCGGGCATCCGGGAAAGAATGAAATATGCCAACGTGCCTGCCGGTCTGCGCGGGTTAGGGATCACCTTTATTACCACGGGTCTGATGGCGCTGGGCTTTATGTCATTCTCCGGTGTGCAGCTATAAGGGCGGAAAATATGGAAATTATTCTTGGCGTGGTGATGTTTACGCTGATCGTGCTGGTGCTGTCAGGATTGATCCTGGTGGCGCGTTCGAAGCTGGTCAACGCCGGCGATGTGGTGATTGAAATCAATAACGAAGCGGATAAACAGATCCGCACCCCGGCGGGCGATAAGTTGCTGAATACGCTGGCCAGCAACGGAATTTTTATCTCTTCTGCCTGCGGCGGCGGCGGTTCCTGCGGCCAGTGCCGGGTGACGGTGAAGGAGGGGGGCGGTGATATTCTGCCAACCGAACTTTCCCATATCACCAGGCGCGAGGCGAAAGAGGGCTGCCGTCTCGCCTGTCAGGTCGCGGTGAAGCAAAACATGAAGATCGCGCTGCCGGAAGAGATTTTTGGCGTTAAAAAATGGCAGTGTGACGTTATCTCCAATGATAACAAAGCGACGTTTATCAAAGAGCTGAAGCTGCGCGTGCCGGACGGCGAAGTGGTGCCGTTCCGCGCCGGGGGATATATCCAGATCGAGTGTCCGTCGCACAAGGTGGCGTATGCTGACTTCGACGTGCCGGACGAGTACCGCGCGGACTGGGATAAATTTAACCTTTTCCGCTATGTTTCCGAGGTTAAAGAGCCGACGCTGCGCGCCTATTCGATGGCGAACTATCCGGATGAGAAGGGCATCATTATGCTCAATGTACGTATCGCGACGCCGCCGCCGAAAGTGCCGGATGCGCCGCCGGGGATCATGTCTTCGTATATCTGGTCGCTGAAAGCCGGCGATAAGGTGACGATTTCCGGGCCGTTTGGCGAGTTCTTCGCGAAAGAGACTGACGCCGAGATGGTCTTTATCGGCGGTGGCGCCGGAATGGCGCCTATGCGTTCGCATATTTTCGATCAGCTGAAACGGCTGCACAGCAAGCGCAAAATTAGCTTCTGGTACGGTGCGCGTTCGCTGCGTGAAATGTTCTATGGCGATGAGTTTGAGCAGCTGGCAGGTGAAAATCCGAACTTTACCTTCCACGTGGCGCTTTCCGACCCGCTGCCGGAAGATAACTGGAACGGCCACACCGGCTTTATTCACCATGTGCTGTATGAAAACTACCTGCGCGATCACCCGGCCCCGGAGGAGTGCGAATTTTATATGTGTGGGCCACCGGTGATGAATGCCGCAGTGATCAAGATGCTAAAAGATCTTGGCGTTGAGGATGACAACATCATGCTGGATGACTTTGGAGGTTGATGATGCTGACGGTGTTTGTGGCAACCTTTGTCATTTTCGCGCTGGTTATTCTGGGGATGTCTTTGGGATATCTGATAAAGCGTAAAAGTCTCCAGGGCAGCTGCGGCGGCATTTCATCGCTGGGGCTTGAGAAAGTCTGCGACTGCCCGGAGCCTTGCGACGCACGTAAAAAGCGCATGGCTCGCGAAGCGCAGCGCCAGCAAAATCGGATCCTCTGAATTTGCCGTTTCTACAGGCCGTGCCGTTGGGCAAAACGCCGGTTGGCGCTGCGCTAACCCGGCCTGTTATCCTGTGGTTTTGTAGGCCCGGCAAACGTAGTGCCGCCGGGCAAAATGCCGGGTGACGCTGCACTAACCCGGCCTGTTATTCTGTGATTTTGTAGGCCCGGCAAACGCCGTGCCGCCGGGAAAAATGCCGGGTGACGCTGTACTAACCCGGCCTGTTATTCTGTGGTTTTGTAGGCCCGGCAAACGCCATTCCGCCGGGCAAAACGCTGTGTGGCGCTGCGCTAACCCGGCCTGTTATTCTGTGGTTTTGTAGGCCCGGCAAACGCCGTGCCGCCGGGCAAAACATCCGGAGGCGCTGCGCTAATCCGGCCTGTTATTCTGTGGTTTTGTAGGCCCGGCAAACGTAGTGCCGCCGGGCAGCCTTTCTCGCAGCCCCATTCCCGCACTTCTCATTGCTTGTTATTTTACTGTATACTTAACCAGTAATTGTTGAGGGCTGAGTATGCGCAAAATTATCCATGTCGATATGGACTGCTTTTTTGCCGCCGTGGAAATGCGGGATAATCCAGCCCTGCGTGATATCCCCATTGCCATCGGCGGTAGCCGGGTACAGCGGGGCGTGATCAGCACGGCCAACTATCCTGCGCGCAAATTTGGCGTGCGTAGCGCGATGCCAACCGCGATGGCCCTCAAGCTTTGCCCGCATTTAACCCTGCTGCCCGGCCGCTTTGATGCCTACAAACAGGCCTCGTCCCATATCCGGGAAATCTTCTCTCGCTACACATCATTGATTGAACCGCTGTCTCTGGATGAGGCGTATCTCGACGTCAGCGATAGCGTACATTGCCAGGGCTCTGCCACGCTGATTGCGGAAGAGATTCGCCAGAGCATTTATCACGAGCTTCAGCTGACCGCCTCCGCCGGTATCGCGCCGGTAAAATTTCTGGCGAAAATCGCCTCCGATATGAATAAACCCAATGGTCAGTTTGTGATTGCACCGCATCAGGTCGCGGAGTTTGTCCGAACGCTGCCGCTGGCGAAGATCCCCGGCGTGGGGAAAGTCTCGGCCGCAAAGCTGGAAAGCATGGGGCTGCGCACCTGCGAAGATGTGCAGAAAAGCGACCTCGCCATGTTGCTTCGCCGCTTTGGTCAATTTGGTCGTATCCTGTGGGAGCGTAGCCAGGGAATTGATGAGCGGGAGATCAACAACACCCGACAGCGTAAATCGGTTGGCGTTGAACGTACGCTGGTGGAGGATATCCATGAGTGGTCTGCCTGTGAGACCATCATCGAGAATCTTTATCAGGAGCTGGAGCGGCGGTTGCTGAAGGTCAAACCGGACCTGCTGATTGCCCGTCAGGGGATAAAGCTGAAATTCAATGATTTTCAGCTGACCACTCAGGAGCACGTCTGGCCGCGCCTGAATAAAGAGGATTTGCTCTCCACCGCCTACAAAGCCTGGCACGAACGGCGGGGCGGCCGTGGAGTACGGCTGGTGGGGCTACACGTGACGCTGCTCGATCCCCAACTGGAGCGGCAACTGGTACTGGGATTATAACGATGCTGAAGATCAGACCCTATCACGACGACGACTTTACGGCGCTGTGCGCCCTTTTTCTGCGCGCAGTACAAGAGACCGCCTGCCATGATTATTCCCCCCGCCAGATAGCCGCCTGGGCGCAGGTTGACGAGGCCCGCTGGCGACTCAAAATGAGGGATTCTGTGGTGTGGGTCGCAGTGATTGACCAGCATCCGGTGGGATTTATCACCGCCGTGGACCGCTATATCGATCTCCTGTTTGTGGCGCCGGAGTATGGCCGTCGGGGGATTGCCAGCTCGCTACTCAAGGAACTGTTTACCCGGATACCGCACGGTTCCCTGACGGTAGCCGCGAGCATTACGGCAAAACCGTGTTTTGAACGGCATGGTTTCAGGGTCGTGGAAGAACAGCAGGTGGTGGTACGCGGCGAGACGTTGATTAATTACCGGATGGAGAAGGTGAGACAGCCCGGATAAGGCGCCATGCGTCGCTATCCGGACCGTTTATTGCCGTAACTTACTTCGCCGGAATCGCTTTCAGCAGTTCCGTCAGCAGCGTCCAGTACTGGCCGACGCTTTCGATATGCACCTGCTCATCCGGGGAGTGCGGGCCGGTAATGGTTGGGCCGATAGAGACCATATCCATATTCGGGTACGGCTTCTTGAACAGACCGCATTCCAGACCGGCGTGAATAATCTGGATGTTTGGCGTCTTGTTGAACAGACGCTGATAGGTTTCACGCACCAGATGCATCACCGGCGAGTTCGCGTCCGGCTGCCAGCCTGGGTATGCGCCTTTGGCTTCGGTTTTCGCGCCCGCCAGTTTACCCAGTGAATCCAGCATGCTGACCACATAGTCTTTGCCGCTGTCGATCAGCGAACGAATCAGGCAGTGGATCTCAACATTGTCGTCAGTCATGGTGACCACGCCGACGTTCAGCGAGGTCTCTACAACGCCTTTTGCCACGTCAGAGTTACGAATCACGCCGTTTGGCGTGGCGTTGAGCAGACGCACAAAGCCGTCACGGGATTGCGCGGTCAGGGCCGCTTTGTCGTTGGCGACAGAGTCCAGCAGCAGCACCAGGTTTTTCTCTTTCGCCGCCAGTTCGTTTTTCAGGATGTCCTGATAGGCGGCGACCAGCGTTTTCAGTGCATCGACTTTGTCGGCCGCGACGGCGACGGTGGCGAAAGCTTCACGTGGAATGGCGTTACGCAGGGTACCGCCGTTGAAATCCACCAGACGCAGGTCCAGCTCTTGCGCATGGCCTGCGAGGAAGCGGGCCAGCAGCTTGTTGGCATTCCCCAGACCGACGTGAATTTCGCCGCCGGAGTGACCGCCTTTCAGCCCTTTTAAGGTCAGTTTAAAGCTCGGGAAACCCGCCGGAACCGCTTCACGGGTCAAGGCCAGGTTTGAGGTAAAGTCGATACCGCCGGCGCAACCCATATAGATTTCGCCCTCTTCTTCAGAATCGGTATTGATCAGGATATCGGCCTGCAGCCAGTTAGCCTGAAGACCAAATGCGCCGTCCATGCCGGCTTCTTCGGTCATAGTCAGCAGGACTTCCAGAGGACCATGTACGACGCTGTCATCAGCCAGCACGGCCAGCGCAGAAGCCATACCGATGCCGTTATCCGCGCCCAGCGTGGTGCCGCGCGCTTTGACCCACTCGCCATCGATATATGGCTGAATAGGATCTTTGGTGAAGTCGTGAACAGTGTCGTTGTTTTTCTGCGGGACCATATCAAGGTGCGCCTGCAGAACAACCGGTTTACGGTTTTCCATACCGGCCGTTGCGGCCTTACGAATCAGAATGTTGCCAACCTGATCGCGTTCAGCGTGTAAGCCTTTTTCTTTTGCCCAGCCCATGATGTGTTCAGCGAGTTGTTCTTCGTGATAGGACGGATGGGGAATGGAGCAGATTTTGGCAAAAATATCCCAGAGCGGCTGCGGGGATAATTGAGACAATTCAGACACGATGAGTCTCCTTACGATCGCCTGCAAAAGTCTTTTACAGGTCGAGGGTTAGCAATAAAAAATACAACAGGCGCAGGCTTGCGCGGTGGGGTTGAGAATACCACTTTCCACGCCGACTGGTAGTGGAAACAACGCAAAAAGCGCCGGGGAGGCCGCTTAACACTGGTTTTTAGTGCGTCAGATCTCTATAATCTCGCGCAACCATTTTCCCCCTCGAATATCATTTAAGCCGTATAACACAGGCTGGGACACTTCACATGAGCGAAAAATACGTCGTCACCTGGGACATGTTGCAGATTCACGCCCGCAAACTGGCCAATCGTCTGATGCCTTCTGAACAATGGAAAGGCATTATTGCCGTGAGTCGCGGTGGTCTGGTACCAGGCGCATTACTGGCGCGTGAACTGGGTATTCGTCATGTTGATACCGTTTGTATTTCCAGCTACGACCACGATAACCAGCGTGAGCTGACCGTACTGAAACGCGCTGAAGGTGATGGTGAAGGTTTCATCGTGATCGATGACCTGGTTGATACCGGCGGTACCGCCGTCGCTATTCGTGAAATGTACCCAAAAGCGCACTTCGTTACTATTTTTGCTAAACCGGCTGGTCGTCCGCTGGTTGATGATTATGTTGTTGATATTCCGCAGGATACCTGGATTGAACAACCGTGGGATATGGGCGTGGTGTTCGTACCGCCGATCTCAGGTCGTTAATTCATAAGGTGAGTGCTATTTACCACGCCCGGTTATGCCGGGCGTGGTTTTTTTTGCCCGTATGCAGGTTACAATAGCCCGGAGTGGCAACACGATGGAGGCTGCACATGTCACAAGCTAACCTTAGCGAAACACTGTTTAAACCTCGATTCAAACATCCAGAAACCTCTACGCTGGTGCGCCGGTTTGCGTCGGGTTCGCAACAGCCGATCCACTCCGCGCTCGACGGGAGCAATGTCGAGCACTGGTATCGCTTGATTAACCGGCTGATGTGGATCTGGCGCGGGGTGACGCCACAGGAGATCCTCGATGTGCAGGCGCGCATTGTGATGAGCGATGCTGAGCGTACCGATCCGGGGCTTTATGACACCGTGGTGGGCTATCGTGGCGGCAACTGGATTTTCGAATGGGCCAAACAGGCGATGATCTGGCAGCAAAAGGCCGGGCAGGAAGCCGATCCGCTGACCAGCGGGCGCCACTGGCTGCATGCCTCCAATCTCTACAGCATTGCCGCCTATCCGCATATTAAAGGCGACGATTTGGCGGAGCAGGCGCAGGCGCTGGCTAACCGCGCTTATGAAGAGGCGGCACAACGCCTGCCGGGCGAGTTGCGCGAGCTGGAGTTTCCTGTGCCCGGCGGCGCGCCGGTGACCGGCTTTTTACATATGCCGAAAGGCGAAGGCCCGTTCCCGGTGGTCCTGATGTGCGGTGGTCTGGATGCGCTGCAGACGGACTACTACAGCTTGTATGAGAACTATTTTGCGCCGCTGGGGATCGCCATGCTGACGCTGGATATGCCTTCGACGGGCTTCTCGTCAAAATGGAAACTCACTCAGGATACCAGCCTGCTGCATCAGCATGCGTTGCGGCACCTGGAGAATGTTCCGTGGGTCGATCATACCCGGGTTGCCGCGTTTGGTTTCCGTTTTGGGGCGAATGTCGCCGTCCGCCTGGGCTATCTGGAGCCGCAGCGCTTAAAAGCCGTGGCGTGTCTGGGGCCGGTCGTGCATAACCTGCTGGTGGATCCGCTGCATCAGGGCCGGGTTCCGGAAATGTATCTCGACGTTCTGGCCTCGCGGCTGGGCATGCACGATGCGTCTGATGAAGCATTGCGCATAGAGTTGAACCGCTACTCATTAAAAACCCAGGGGTTGCTGGGCCGCCGCTGTCCGACGCCGATGCTGTCAGGCTTCTGGAAAAACGATCCGTTCAGCCCGGAAGAGGAATCGCGCTTAATTACCTCGTCGTCCGCCGATGGCAAGCTGCTTGAGATTCCATTTAAGCCCGTTTATCGCAATTTCGATCACGCATTGCGCCAGATTGCCCGCTGGATCAATCATAGATTTGGTTAATATATTGCTAAATTTTATTGATTTGGTAAAACAGTTGCATCACTAAAGGAGATCGCAATGACGTTACCGAGTGGACACCTCAAGAGTAAGCTGATTAAGAAATTCACGGCTCTTGGCCCTTATATTCGCGAAGAACAGTGTGAAGACAACCGCTTCTTTTTCGATTGTCTGGCAGTTTGCGTCAATGTAAAACCCGCCCCGGAAAAACGAGAGTTCTGGGGATGGTGGATGGAAATGGAAGCACAGGCATCACGCTTCACTTACAGCTATCAGTTTGGCCTGTTCGACAAAGAAGGGGTCTGGCGACCGGTCGCTATCGACGATCCGGAAGTCAGCGAGAAACTTGAGAAAACGCTACGCGATTTCCACGACCGGGCTAACGCCTTGCTGGCGACATTCAGCCTGAAGCTGGAACCCGCCGATGACTTTAGCGAGCCGCTCAGACTGCGGGCCTGATGGCTCATCGTCTTTCGGCTGCAATCTAAAAACATCCACGCGCTTTGAGCGTGGATTTTTTTATTCACGGGCTTCTCTTCTGTTCCGGGATGGCGGCAGCCGATATGCCGGGCTATGTGGCGTTTCGGGGCCGGCGTCGATTAAAGGCCAATACACATGTATTTGATTTCCAGATAGTCTTCAATACCATACTTCGAGCCTTCGCGGCCCAGACCGGAAGCCTTCACGCCGCCAAACGGGGCGACTTCGTTGGAAATCAGCCCGGTATTGATACCGACAATTCCATACTCCAGCGCTTCGCCGACGCGGAAAACGCGGCTCAAATCACGGGCATAGAAGTAGGCGGCGAGGCCAAATTCGGTATCGTTGGCCTGGCGGATGACATCCTCTTCATCTGTGAAGCGGAACAGGGGGGCCAGAGGGCCGAAGGTCTCTTCTTTCGCCACTTTTGCACCGTCCGGAACATCGACCAGGATCGTCGGCTGAAAGAAGTTGCCGCCGAGGGAATCCACTTTCCCGCCGGTGATGACCCGGGCGCCTTTCCCGACGGCATCGGCAATATGTTCCTGCACTTTGGCGATGGCTTTCTCATCAATCAAAGGTCCGGTTGTGACCCCCGCCTGTAGGCCGTCGCCGAGGCGCAGCTGTTCCACCGCCTGCTGCAGTTTCCCGGCAAAACGCTCATAAACTCCGTCCTGCACGTACAGACGATTGGCGCAGACGCAGGTCTGCCCGGCGTTACGAAACTTCGAGGCCATGGCGCCTTCTACCGCTTTATCCAGATCGGCATCATCAAACACAATAAACGGCGCGTTACCGCCCAGCTCAAGCGACACTTTTTTGATGTCCTGGGCACACTGTGCCATCAGCTGGCGGCCGATTTCCGTCGAGCCGGTAAACGACAGCTTACGCACCAGCGGGTTGCCGGTCAGTTCATTACCCACCGCGCTGGCGGAACCGGTCACCACGTTAAATACGCCGTCAGGGATCCCGGCACGTCTGGCCAGCTCGGCCAGCGCCAGTGCCGAAAAAGGGGTCTGGCTGGCGGGTTTGAGTACCATCGTGCAGCCAGCCGCTAACGCCGGACCGGCTTTACGGGTGATCATCGCCGCCGGGAAGTTCCACGGCGTGATCGCGGCGGTAACGCCAATCGGCTGTTTAATCACGATCAGGCGCTTATCGGCCTGGTGGCCGGGAATGGTATCGCCATAAATGCGTTTTCCCTCTTCGGCAAACCATTCGATAAATGAAGCGGCGTAGCCAATCTCGCCTTTTGCCTCCGCCAGCGGTTTACCCTGCTCGAGGGTCATCAGCCGGGCCAGATCGTCCTGGTTTGCCATCATCAGATCGAACCAACGGCGCAGGATAGCAGCCCGTTCTTTTGCCGTTAGCTGTCGCCAGGCGGGAAGGGCTCGATGGGCGGCCTGGATAGCGTCGCGGGTCTCTTCTGCGCCCATTTTAGGTACTGAGCCCAGCACCTCTCCGTTCGCCGGATTGGTCACCGTAATGACATCGCTGCTGAGGGCATCTCGCCACTCACCATTGATAAATGCCTGCTGGCGGAATAAGGTTAGGTCATTCAGTTGCATGGTTATTTCCTGTCTCAGAACGTTAACGGGTGAACGGCGTGCTCCAGCGTAACGGAGAATGAAAAGCGGCGTTTGCGATAGCCTTCACGTTTAGCAACGGCAATCGACGCGAACCCGCGTCATGCCCGCTAAGACCCTTCCGGCCCTCTTCGTCGATACCCCCGTCAGGCACGCCTGTCTTTATTTAGTGTAGTCGCCAGACTCAGATGACAGCGGCGACTAAACAGTGACTAAACAGCGATGACGGCGTTTTACGATGTAAAACCTGCTCCTGAATTCGCGACGCCAGCCACAAAATTCACACATCATGCGCGGTGACGGGGGTTAGCAACTTGCTTTTATCTGGTGAGGCGAATACGGTCTGTAACGTTACACTAAAACGTTACAGAAGAAATTTACTCTCCGGTTATGACTGAAGTCCCTGGCGATTTAGCGAGGCCCGAAGGTGCTACAGACACCTCAACGGTACGTGAAAGGATAACGATGATGAAAATGACACAGTTTTGTTCGGCCAGACGTATTTTAGCTTTTGCTTGTTTGAGCTCGGCCCTGATAGTCGGGAGTGCGGTGAGTACCCTGGCCCATGCGGCTCTCAACTTCCGCGTTTATTCTTCTCTCCCGGCGGACGACTCCTCGGCGCACTACATCTGGTTCAGCCGTTTTCAGGAAAACCTCAACAACAATGCGAAATTGAAAGGGCAAATTAAGCTCAATTATTTTGCCAATGGCATGTTGGGGAAAGAGGCTGATGCGACGCAGCAGGTTCGCATTGGCGCAATTAATATGATGATTTCCGGTACATCCATTTGGGCCACGCTGGTGCCTGAAATGGGCGTCCTGGATCTGGGCTATTTATTTAAAGATTACAATCAGGTAGGGAAAGCACTGGATGGCAGCGCCGGGGAAAAACTCTCCGCCTTAATGATGGATAAAGCCAACGTGATGGTGCTCGGCTATGGCTTCAATTTAGGCGCGCGTAATATTTATACCAAAAAGGCGATCGAAAAGCCGGAGGATTTAAAAAACCTGAAAATTCGCGTGTTACCGGTGCCTAATTTCATCGCCACGCTAAACCATATGGGCGCGGTGGCGATCCCTATGCCGGGCGGCGAAGTCTATTCCAGTTTGCAAATGGGCGTTATTGACGGGGTGGAGCACGATGCCCCGACGATTTATGCGAGCAAATATTATGAAATCGTCAAAAACGGCACCCTGACTCGCCACAGCTACAACCCGCTGATGATTGCGATGAATAAAAAGAGTTTCGAACAAATTCCGCCGGAGTTGCGTGCGGACGTGCTGGCGGCGGCGAAAGAGGCAACGGATTATGAACGCCTGCAAGCGGGCAAAAAAGAACAGCAAGCCATAAAGAACCTTGAAGCAAAAGGGGTGACGTTCCGCGAAACCGATCGCCAGTTCTTCTATCAGCAGGTGCAGCCCGTATGGCAGTCGTTTCTCAACCAGTATCCGGATATGAAGCCCATCGTTGATGAAATCACCGCGGCGGCAAAAGACCCGTCATGACAGGCGCTGCTTGCCCGGCCGCGCGGCGGCAGGGTTAAGCGGTGAGATTGGCAATCTTGTGGAGAAGATTCAACATGGCTGATATCTCTGTTAAAGCAAAGGATGAGTGTATTGTCCTTGCGCTATTGGGCAAGCTGAGCCGGTTTTTAACTACCTTAACCGCCTGGGCCGGGGCGCTGGTGCTGTTTATCAATGTGCTGGTGGTATTCGCATCCGTTATCTGGCGTTATGCGCTGCACTCGCCCATTCATTGGGCTGAAGAGGTGGCCCGCGCGCTGATGATTGCGCTGGTATTTTTCGGCGTGGCCACCTCAACGGCGAAAGGGGGTCATATTGGCGTCGATCTGTTCCTGCGTTTCCTGCCTGAACGGATCCGGCCCTATGTCGTTCATGCCAGCCGCTGGATCCTGTTCCTGGTCTCGGCTGGGCTCGTGGTTTCCAGTTACGACCTGGTGCAGGCCGCGCGCTTGCAAACCACGGAGACCGGTTTACCGCAGACAATCTATGTCATTCCGGTGCTGATTGGCTCACTGGTTATGATGGTGGCGGCGCTGGAGCTTGCCTTGCGAGAACGCATGCGGGTTGTGTTGTTCAGCGGCCTTGGCATTGTGGCTCTGGCGGCCGTTGGCTATATGAAACTCTCGCTGATGGCCGATCCCGCCAGCGCTGCGGCCGGGCTAATGCTCATCTGCTTTGCGCTCGGTATTCTCGCCGGCGTGCCGATTGCGTTTACCCTTGGCCTGTCGGCGATGGTGTTCTTTATCTGCGATCCGTCATTACCGTTTGTCTTTTTCTCCCAGCAGGTTGCGGCGGGGGTGGATCACTTCGTACTGTTGGCTATTCCGTTCTTCCTGCTTGCCGGTGCCGCCATGGAAATCAACGGGATGTCGACGCGGCTCGTTGAACTTATCGTGCGTGGCATGGGGCGTTTTCGCGGTGGCCTCAACATGACCACCGTGCTGTCGATGGCCTTCTTTTCCGGGATCTCCGGCTCCAAGCTGGCAGATGTTGCGGCGGTTGGCGGCGTGCTGATGCCCGCGGTACGTCGGGCTAAGCAGGATGGCGAAGAGGCCGCCGGGGTGTTCGCCGCCTCGGCCGTGATGGCCGAAACGATCCCGCCTTGCGTCAATCTGATTGTCATGGGCTTTGTGGCGAATATCTCGATTGGCGCGCTGTTTATTGCCGGTCTGGTGCCCGCCGCCTGCCTGCTGGTGCTGCTGATGATTGCCGCTAATCGGTTTGGCGGCAAGATCAACGTTAGTGAAGCCTATCCGGTATTACGGCCGCGTACGCAGCTCTATCTTGGCGCCGCCGTTGGGCTGGTCATGATCTTTATGATTGGTCGCGGCGTCATGATGGGGATCGCCACTTCGACAGAAATCTCCGCTTTTGCCGTGATTTACGCCATCGTTGTCGGCCGCCTTGCGTTTCGTGAACTGACGTTCAAAGCAACGGTAAAAATGTTTATCGATATTGCCGCCATGTCCGGCGTGCTGCTGTTTATCGTCGCCTGCGCCACCAGCCTTTCCTATGCGCTGACGATCCAGATGATCCCGCAGCAGATAGCGGAATTACTGGTCAGCATTGGGGTCGGGCAGGGAGCCTGGCTGTTTCTGCTATTGACCATCGTTATTCTGGTTATTTTCGGCGCCGTTCTGGAAGGCGCCCCGGCGCTGATTATCTTTGCGCCCATTCTGGTGCCGATCGCCGTTCAACTGGGCTTCAGTCCGCTGCATTTCGGCATCATTATGATTATGGCAATGGGTTTTGGTTTATTTTCACCGCCCGTCGGGCTTGGCCTTTATACCACTTGCGCCATTTGCGGCGTGGAGATGAAACACGTTATTCGGCCAATGGCAAAATATCTGGCGGTGGTCTTTGTCGGGATTATTATCGTGGCAATGGTGCCGCCATTAACCACATGGTTACCGGGGCTCGCGGGTTATTAATTGTGAATCCAGTCGTCAGCAGTATACCGTTATTTCAAGACGGTTAAAAGAGGCATCCTGCCGGTAGCGGCAGGGCGCAAGGTCAACATCTATCGCTCCGGTTCTGATATTGAGTACGCCCGCAGGTGGGGATAATAACGCCCTGAATCTCGCGTTGCTAAATATTAAGCACCGATGGCGGATTTATTCTGAAGAAAGGAGTATGCAATGGGGTCATTAACGGGAAAGAAAGTATTTATTACCGGCGCTGAGCAAGGTATTGGTAAAGAGACTGCGAGAAAACTGATTGAGGCCGGATGTGATATCTATATTCACTATTTCAGTGGTGAAGACGGCCCCAGAGAATTAATCGCAATGGCCCAACAGCGGGGGAACAAGGCTGCCTGCGGCTATGCGGATTTGACCAGTGAGGCAGACGCGGCGCGCTGCGTTGCCGAGGCGGCGGCATTCTTAGGTGGGATCGATATTCTGGTGAATAACGTCGGGGGAATTATTGCCCGCAAATGGCTCGGTGGCATCGACCCGCAGTTCTGGCGTACCGTCATTGATGTCAATATGACGACCATGCTCAATGTGACCCAGTCGGCGCTGCCGTGGTTAAAAGAAACGGCTGACGGCGCGAGTATCGTGAATCTCGCCTCGCTAGCCGGACGCTCCGGCGGGCACTCCGGATCGCTGGTCTATTCGATGACCAAAGGCGCGGTGCTGACGTGGACCCGCTCCCTTGCCGCAGAGCTTGGCGAGTTTGGTATTCGGGTGAATGCCGTGGCACCGGGGTTGATTCTGGGGACGCGGTTTCATAACCAGCATACCACGCAAGCCTCGGCCGACCGGACTATTGAAGATATTCCGCTGGGAAGGGCCGGTACGCCTGAAGATGTTTCGCGCGCGATCTGTTTCCTCGCCTCCGAATACGATGGCTTTATCTCCGGGGCGACTCTCGATATTAACGGCGGAATTTATCGGGCATAAATCTCAGGGCGGGTTATATCCCGCCCACATGAAGAGAAGGTAGTGATGATCAAATCAGATATTATTCATCCGGATTTACTCCAGGCATTGGCCCAGTGTGGTCATAAAGCCAATATTCTTATCGCCGATGCTAATTATTCCCTTTTAACCAACTCGTCGCTGCGGGCGCGGATTATTTATCTGAATTTTTCCCCAGGTTTAATTAGTAGCGTAGTTATCCTGCAAAAAATGCTCGGCTACATCAATATCGAAAAAGCGGTGCTGATGTCCTGTCCGGATGATTTTGATAATACAATTGCGCGTGAATATCGTACTCTGCTTGCTGAGTCGACCGCACTGGAATATGTTGCCCGGGAGGCCTTTTACGCGCTGGCGAAATCGCCGGATACCCTGCTGGTTGTCGCCTCCGGCGAAACCCGCCGCTTTGCCAATATCCTGCTCACCGTCGGCCCGACGCTACTGTGATTGCGGGAGAAGAAGAGCGCGTGCTTCTCCCGTCACAGGCACAATAAATCGCGGAGCGAGCGTCAGACCTCGGGGGCAGCGCGTACCGACTGACGGCACACCAGGGAAGGCGTAAACAGAAACTCCTGTGGCGGGAGAGACGGGTTGTCCGTTCGCTCAATCAGGCGTTGTACCATGACCTCCGCCATGTCACTCAGCGGAGGCATCACGGAACTCAATCTGGGGTAAACCAGCCCGGATAGCGGGATGTTGTCGATGCCGATGATGGAAATTTCTCCCGGGACGCTAATCCCGGCTTCATGCAGACCGGCCATCAGCCCAATGCCGAGCGCGTCATTAATCGCCACAATACCGTCAGGACGGTGCGCCTGGCGGTAGATTTTTTGCGCCAGCGAGCGGCCCAGTTCGGTCATTTCCGCATCACCGTACGCCGCCTGGGTCTTCTCCTCGACAATCATGCCTTCACGAAATAGCCCATAACGCTGCACCGCACTGAGAAAGCCTTCGATTTTATGGGCGCGGCTGGGGATCATACCGGCGACGGTGGCGAAGGTCAGATATCGGCACCCGCGTTCAATCAGATGCTCTGTGGCTAAGCGCCCGGCTTCGACGTTATCCATGGATACGCTGTCGAGCGCCAGGCCGCCGCAACCGGCGCTGGCCGGCATACGACTGTCGTAGTTGACCATGATCATGCCCTGAGAGGCGGCGCGGACAAAATGCGGTTTTTCAATATCCCCGGCAGCGACAATAATGCCGCGCACGCCGTGGGCGAACATATCTTCCAGAAAGGCTTCTTCTTCTTCAATCTGGCGGTAGGTGTTACCGATTAGCACGCGATAAAAGCGTTTTTTTGCCGCCAGATCCACTTCACGGACCAGCGAGGCGAAGCTGGGGTTGACGATGGACGGAACCAGCAGGCCGATCATTTTCGCCTGGCCTGTTTTAAGCTGCTGGGCGACGCGATTGGGGAAGTAATTGAGCGTTTGCATGCTTTGCTGGATACGCGCCAGCGTCTCTTCGCGCATCTGGTCGGTACGGCCGTTGAGCACGTTGGATACAGTGCTGACGGACACGCCAGCATGCTTTGCGACATCGCGAATGTTTGCCATACCTCTCCTTTGCAGAACCGGGCGAGGGGCGGACGAAAGGGATGCTCCGCGCCTCTTCATACGGGGTCGATAACCCTCATCTTGCTGCACTTTCTTATAGGGATCATCAACAATAACGGTTTAGTGTAACGTTACAGTTGCCGCTGTCAATGCGCTTGCGTGCGGCAACTGATGTATGCCGCGCGACAGCTTTCCAGGGCCTGCGGGAAATCGCAAGCCCTCTGTTTTAACGCGGTGCAACACTCTGCCAGGTATTCTTCCCGCCGGGGTTGCCATCACGCCGTGGCAGTCAGCCCTTCCTCTTTAATCGCCAGCTTAACGGCATCTCGTGCCGCAACGCGTCGATACCACGCTGCTAAATGGTGTAAATCGTCGAGGTGGATATCGAGGTGCATATAAGAGGTTAACCATTCGGCCTGCGCCCAGCCGATTAAGGCAAAAAGATAACAATCAGCAATGGAATAGGCATCCGAAAGGAGAAAGTTTTGTTCGCCGAGCCGATGGTTAATTAATCTGAAACGATCCATCAGCTTCATTTTGGCTCGTTTTATATAGTGTTCTTCAGGAGCGCCATATATCACCGGGATAAACCCTTTGTGTATTTCCGTTGAGAGAAAGTTTAACCATTGCTGTAATTGATAGCGCAGGAGGGTGCCGTTTGGCGGGGCCAGTAAGGATTCTGGTTTTAGATCGGCAAGATACTGAATCACCGCCGGGCCTTCGGTTAACACCGTGCCGTCGGGGAACGACAGGGCAGGGACGGCACCCGCGGGCGAGAGGGTAAAAAAATCTTCGCCATGATTAAAGGTGTGATTGCGTAAGTCGACTTTGACCAGCTCAATATCGAGCCCGGTTTCTTTGATGACAATATGCGGTGATAAAGAGCAGGCTGCCGGGCTGTAATAGAGTTTCATCTCAACTCCCTCATGAATTGATTCATTTGTTTTGGGTAGAAATCAATGTATCGGAGCTGATATATATTTTAAAGAAGGCACTAAATTGTGGTATAGGTACATTTTTTATACCACCTGTGGGAGGACGTTAATGAAAGAGGCGGTAACCGGGTGCCCGGTCGAAGTGGCGATGAGTTTACTGGCGGGCCGCTGGCGCTTGCTGATCGCGTACTTCCTGCTGGAGGGGCCTAAACGCTTTAGCCAGCTACGTCGGGACATGCCCGGTATATCCCAGCGGATGCTTACCCTGGATCTCCGGGCGCTTGAAACTGCGGGGCTGGTGCGGCGAACCGCCTACCCGACGGTCCCTGTGACGGTGGAGTACGCGTTAACCGAGGATGGAAAACGTTTAACGCCCCTGGTCAATGAGATGGCCGTGTTTGGTCAGTGGCTTAAGTTCAGGGATAACGGACACAGCGGGTCCTGAGCGGGCAACTCGCCCGGCGGCAACGCAGAATAGCGCAGCGCATGGGTCATCAACACAAAGGCGGGCAGGTGCTGTTTTCGGCTGAGGTAAGAGAGCTTATAGCCAGGGAAAGTAGGGCACCATTCCTTGAGGGGCTGAATGAGTTCGCCGGAGTGAAACTGTTGCTCAATTTAACCTACAGTTATTCACCGCATTGAATACGCGACCGATTGCTGAACTTTTTTCACGTTCAGATTTCGTCACTTTCACCTTAACCGGATACAGATAACTCAGAGAGGTTTTAGCAACATTAATGTACAACATCATAATGAATATCAATCAGGTCGCCGACGCTGTGGCGACCGAGACTGTAATTAAAATTGTGTAATTGCCTGTTTTTGATATGTTCACTCCAGTAACGGAGACAGGCAAATTATGGACGAAAAGACACTCAAAGCACTGGTGGCTCAACTGGCTAAGGGCCTTAAAAACGAATCCGACCTCAATCAATTTTCTCGTATGCTGACGAAATTAACCGTCGAAACAGCGCTTAATGCGGAGCTGACTGACCACCTCGGGCATGAGAAAAATGCCCCCAAAACAGGTTCAGACACTCGCAATGGCTACTCGTCAAAAACGGTGTTATGCGATGACGGCGAGATCGAACTGAACACGCTGCGTGACCGTGAAAACACCTTCGAACCGCAGCTGATTAAGAAGCACCAGACGCGCATTACGCAGATGGACAGCCAGATTTTATCCCTCTACGCCAAAGGCATGACTACCCGCGAAATCGTCGCCACCTTCAAAGAGATGTACGACGCCGATGTGTCGCCCACGCTGATATCTAAAGTCACCGACGCCGTAAAAGAGCAGGTCACTGAGTGGCAAAACCGACAGCTGGATGCGCTGTATCCCATTGTTTATATGGACTGCATTGTCGTCAAAGTCCGTCAGAATGGCAGTGTGATAAACAAAGCTGTTTTTCTGGCGCTGGGGATCAATACCGAAGGCCAGAAAGAGTTACTGGGCATGTGGCTGGCCGAAAATGAAGGTGCAAAGTTCTGGCTGAGCGTGCTGACGGAGCTGAAAAACCGTGGCCTTCAGGACATCCTGATTGCCTGTGTGGACGGTCTGAAGGGCTTCCCTGATGCGATAAACAGCGCCTTCCCACAGACCCATATCCAGTTGTGCATTATCCATATGGTGCGTAACAACCTGAAATACGTAGCCTGGAAAGACTATAAAGCCGTCACCAGCGGCCTGAAGACTGTTTATCAGGCCCCGACCGAAGATGCGGCCCTGATGGCGCTGGATGCGTTCGCGAAAGTCTGGGACGATAAATATCCGCAAATCAGCAAAAGCTGGCGTGCACACTGGGAAAACCTCAATACGCTCTTCAGTTATCCGCCGGATATCCGCAAGGCCATCTACACGACAAACGCAATCGAATCGCTGAACAGCGTGATCCGGGCCGCGATTAAGAAACGCAAGGTGTTCCCGACAGATGACTCAGTACGAAAGGTTGTTTATCTGGCGATCAAGGATGCGTCGAAAAAATGGAGTATGCCGATCCAGAACTGGCGGTTAGCAATGAGCCGTTTTATTATCGAGTTCGGTGACCGCCTGAGCGATCACCTTTCATACATTGGCAGTTGCACAGAATTACTGACAGGCTCTGTTAGTCACGTAGTTGTGGGAGTTGCGAACTTCCGCTCCTCGCTCAAAGCTTCTCGTCAACTCGTCTGATTAGCCGCACCCGGATCATCGACCCCGATTTGACCCGAACTTCCTGATTCGCCCCCTTCCTTGCGGGTGGGGGCTATTCACAATACCAGGACTAAGCGGGGGTCATGAACCGTCTTCTGCAGGATCTGAGGCGGTCACACTTGCTTTCCTCATCGCCTGGCTGTACTGCCAGGTAGAAACCAGACATATTAGTAAAATCGGTATCATCATCAGACCCAGCAGCTTCCATCCCAGCAGGGCTAACATCACGCCCGCTCCGGATGTGGCTATCGCGGAGAAAATAAAGCGGCTGGTTTCGGCCAGGCCCTGCGCCTTTTTTCGTTCATTATCACGGTAGGACAGACTGAGCAGCGTCGAGCCGCCAACAAACATAAAGTTCCATCCGACCCCCACCAGAAGCAGACTTAAGCTGTATGCCAGCATCGTTTCCCCGGTCAGGTTTATCACGACAGCAGATATGTTGAGCGCAATCCCCGCATACAGCAGAACGGTGAGTCCCAGTTTTCGTATCAGAAGGCCGGTAAACAGTGAAGGGACATACATCCCCAGCAGATGCAGTTGAATGACCAGTGCACCATCATTCATCGAGTGGTGGTGCGTAACGGAGAGGGGGGCCGCCGTCATTAGAAAAAGCATAACGAAGGAGCCAATAACCAGGTGAAACCAGGCCGTACGATAATCCGGACGTTTCATTAATTCCCGACTGGTTGGCGATACTCCCGGGATTGTCCGGGTGTCGGGGGAGGGGATGTCTCTTTTTGAACGATCGAGGAACAGAGCCAAGTTAAGTGCAGACAGAATCCCCAGTCCTGCCACAACGAGATAAACACCGGCAAAGCGAGGAAGTCCGGGGATATCCCGTGCAACAATCGTCAGTAACGGCCCCAGGATAGCGGCCACAACGCCGCCAATCATGACCAGGGAGATTGACTGCCCTTTCACTTCAGGCGGGGAGTGATCGGCAGCAACCAGACGATAGTACTGGCTGAAAGCCTGATAAACACCCACAAGAAAGCAGCCGGTGCAAAAGAGTAAAAAACTGCCGTTCTGCACAGCGAGAAAAGACAAAAATCCGCCCGCGGTACCGCATAAAGAGCCCAGAATAAACGCGAGTTTTTCGTTTCCGCGACCAATCATGCCGGCCGCAAACAGACTCGAGAACGCGCCGGCGACTGTGATGAGTGCAAACGGAACCGTCGCCAGTTGATCAGACGGCGCCAGCTGATAGCCCACCAGGGTGGCAATAGTCAGATCGACAGACACGGCACAGGTAAAAAACAGATTACTGACCGCTAGTATCACGGGGATCCTGCCAGGTATATATCGCATGGTGTCCTCCTATAGGGATTAACTTAACGACAGTAAAGCGAAAGAATCATCGATTAAACGCTGCGTTAACTCTTCCAGGCTGATGCCGGGAGGGACAAAAAAAAGGGGGGACGGCTCACGTCCGGATGGACTGACTCCGGTATACCCGGCTGCGCGAACCTCTCTTTCTAGACGTATATCCAGCAGAAACCCGTTTTGTGTTGGTTCAAGAACAGCCACACCATGCCAGGGGACCCGGGAAGAAGAAGGTGATATCTGTACAGAATAATGCCCGTGTTTCTCATCTTTACGGTGTATTGACATACGCAGGGTGTCCGGGAAAAGGGATCGCACATCATCGAAGCCGGTTGTATTTTTACCTGCCGTATTGCTTTCATAAGCTGCAACGTATCTGGCAACCGCCTGCAGCACCTGATTCAGGATCACCCGTCTCAATAACTCATCATCTTCTTTCCGGGGGGTATAGATATTTTTCATGAACTGACAGTAAAACTCATCGTAATCAAGCGACTGCTCCCGGGCATATATTTCAAGGAGTGGGTAGGGAAGAGCAAAGAGAAGCGGTTCAAAAAGCTGCTGGAGACTGGGATTCAGCTCCCGTAACGTCGTAAGAAAAGCCGCCCTTCCTTCTGCTTCATACAACCCTTCATATTCACTGACACATGCCATCAAAGTACTAAGTTTGGCGGAGTATTCAAGATCATTAAAATACCGGGTTTTCCATGATAAGTTATTCTGGATATCTTCATAGCGGATAAGAGACAGTAAATGATTATCCATATTGACTGTATTCATAAATGCCAGAAGATCGGTGCGATAGTCCCGTATCATTTTTCGGTCAAGCATATCGAAGCACGGATAACGATATTCATCTTGGATAGCATAAATATGTACCGGCGTAATGTCCGCCTGTATCCAATGCCTGAACTGTACCGGAGTCATTTCAGCATCTGAAAGCAGGAGCAAAAATGAGAAGAGATGTTCCGGGCATTCATAATTCAGGCATGTATCATTCTGCAGTATCGAGCGGATAAACTTTCGCCGGCGAATATACTCTTTCCCGGAATAACGATGCTTTAAAGCCTCTTCAATACGAGCCATCGTCTCACCACGTCTACCGGATGAAGGTTCTCCGATTTGCCGTAACAGTGACCTGGCATCATTACCCTGCGCTTTGAGTGCATCGGATACGGAATGAGCCAGGTTAAACAGACTGAGCTGGACCTGTCGGCAGCTGTCAGCCAGAGCATAGAGTATACTCAGGGTGAAGTATTCCCCAAGGTCCGGCAATAAAGAGTCATGTTTGAGTGGTGACGGTGTCCGGAAAGGTAACAATAATATGGAGAACGTCACCCGACCAGATGAGTCAGTCTGAATATCTTCCACCCGTTGTGCGCGAGCCTTTGTGCTTAGAGTTCCTCTTCTGATTAGCCGGGATGTCATGACTTCTGTAATTATCTCGCGAAAATCACAGGGATTGTCCTGACCTGTCCGTGAAAGATTCCGGAGTGTATTATTTGAGATCCTGTCTGTCAGTTGTTTAATCAGAGCGCCATATTTGTTACTTATCCACCTTTCAATTATTTCACCTGGGACAATATAATTTTCTTTTGACGGGATATGTTCAGGGAGTGTTTGCAGTATGCCAAATGTTGAAGCCGTTTCATCAGTATGATATTCGTCATGATCGGGAGTGGAATGATTTAATACAGGTTCCATATTGATTACCTCTCCATTGTGTGAAAAAGAGATAAAGCAAGAATGGTGCCATTAAAAAAACGGATGAGGCCAGATTTTTCCGCAGTTCTTGCACCGACGGGGAGCAAATGTATCATGCCTTGGTGCAATAAATTTAATTGCATATGGTTATTATTGAATTTAAAACATATAAATTATCTTTGGATGTGTTTTCGAATTTAAAAAATAAAGGTTGTCAGGATAACGCGGGTCAGCTATCGAAAACTACGTGTTTGTGTATATGGACGAATGATATATCAACCTAACCATGGATCAGCAGGTGACCTCGGGACTGTATTTGGCTTTTCGGGCAAATGTTTTGACGAAAAAGGACTATTTCCTCTCTCCGAAAAGGTGGCAGTCTAGTCTGGCGGCGAAACTGGTTGCGTACAACTTTAAACTCAGGCGATGAGCGTCTGCGGGCCGCTTTTTTGTAGATTCTGCCACTCCGCAAGTTCGGCACCTACAGGATCGGTAATAATGAGATCTATCTCAGGTATCTGAGCGTAGATAACCCGACTGGTGACGCCGATTTTACTGTGATCCGCAAGAATAATACGTGTTTTAGCGCACCTCACCATCGCACTGGCGATGGCCGCCTCATGATGGGCAAAACTGCTGGCGCCGTCGCGGGCGGTTACCCCGACCGGCGACAACAGGGCTACGTCGGCGCGGTAATGGTGGATTTCGCTGATGGTCCGATCGCCACTGGTGGCCTGTAGCGACGGGCCCATATGGCCGCCGAGCAGGATAACCTCATGCTTAAGGGACATCTCTCCGCCACTGAGTTTGAGAGCCACGTTGAGGCTATTGGTGATAATGATCATGCCAGGCATCGACAGCAGTTCGTCCGCCAGCAGAGTGGTGGTGCTGCCGGCGTCGATAAACAACGTCTGCCCCGGTATCAGCTGCTGCACTGCTGCCCTTGCGATATCGCGCTTCTCTTTCGCGCGTACAGTATTGCGCACTGATAGCGGTGGCTCGGCTTCCTGAGCGATGGAGGCGATCCCGCCATGCACCCGCCGCAGCGCGCCCATCGCTTCGAGCTTCAGCACATCCCGGCGCACCGTCTCGCGGGAGACACCGAGATGCTGGACAACTTGCTCGGTGCTGACCCGGTTGAGGGTGGAGAGCAGCGCACAGATACGGTGAAGGCGGGTCTCTTCTAACATGAATAAAGGTTCTCTATCGGCGCTTGCCGGTTAACAGGTTTAGGAGCAGCGCCATTATAGCGACAATCCCCATGATGCACGTAGAAAAAGCCGCCGCCTGGGAGGTGAAGCCCGCTTCGTCGAGGCGCATCACCGTTACCGCGCCGAGCGGCAGCGAGGGCGTGACGAGGAAAATCACCGCCGAGAGCGTCACCATTGAGCGCATAAACAGGAACATCGCCACCGAGATAATCGTCACCCGCATCGCCGGCAGGTAGACGTCGCGCATTATACGTACCACCCCGCCGCCGAGTACGTTGGTGGCATCCTCCATCGAACCGGGCACGTGGCGCATGCCCATCATCATGGTGGTGAAGCCCTGGGTGTGGTAGTGGTAGTAGTTACACAGCGCCACCAGTAACGCGGTGCCATAGAGCATACCCCAGGGCAGATCGGCACTGTTAAAGGTAAAGACGTAGGCCAGCCCCAGTACCAGCCCGGGTACGCCCACCGGCAGCGCGCTGAGCAGTGTGGCGAAGTCTGCGGTTCGCCCTGGCTGGCGGCGAATGCCGAAGGTGAGCAGGAACAACAGCAACGTGCCGACAATGGCCGCCAGTGCCGAGATCCCAACAGAGGTCCACAGCGGCGTGTAGCCCCCCGCCAGGTCAATATTGTAGTGTTTGAGGGTCAGGTCCAGCCGGTAGGGCCAAAGCCGGATCAGACTGGCCATCACCACCGTGGCAATGGTGGCGACTATTGCCAGAGAAATCAGCATGTTCAGCAGCCAGAACAGAATGTCGCGCCCGCGCTGCGGCGTCGGAACGTAGGGCTGAGCCGAAGCAGTGCCGATCATTTTCTGCCGCCTGGCCGCCGCCCGCTCAATCCAGATTGCCGCCGCCGCCGGCAGCAGCAGCAGAATGCCGACTACCGCTCCCATACCAAATTTCATCTGCCCACTGACCTGGCTGTAAATCTCAGTCGCCAGCACCGGGAAGTCGCCACCGATCACCACAGCGTTGCCGAAATCGGTAATGGTAATCGTGAACACCACGAACCCGGCACTGAGCAAACCAAAGCGCACGCCCGGTAGGGTGATATCGAGAAACTGTCGCCAGCCGCTGGCCCCCAGCACACCGGCCGCCTCATACTGACGGGCGTCGCTGTGGCGCAGAGCAGCCTGAATTATCAGCACAGCCTGCGGCAGGGCATATAGCACGTCGGCAATCAGCAGGCCGTGAAAGCCGTAAATATCCAGCCTCACTCCCAGAATATTACCGACGATACCGTTGCGTCCGAGCAGAAAAATAAGCCCCAGCCCCAGTACCAGAGAAGGTGCCAGCACTGGCAGCGCGGTAGCGAACGTGATAAAGCGCTTCGCAGGCATCACGGTAAACTGCAGGCCGTAAGCGACGATAAAACCCAGTAGCAGGGTAATAATCGTGGTTGCGATGCCCAGCAGCAGGCTGTTGCCGAGTGCCCGCCAGACGCCGGGAGCGTCAAACAGCGTCACGTAGTTATTAAGGCCGACGGCGCCGCTGCGGTCGTCCACCAGGCTGTGCCAGAGGATGCTGAGCATTGGTCCGCCGAAAAAGGCCAGCAGCGCCAGCAGCGGTAGCCAAAGGCAGAGGCGGGAGAGCCAGCGGTCAGCCGCTGATTGCGGAGGAAGAAGTGATCTGCTCATGCCTGCACCCATGCGCAGTCCTGCGCGTCAAAAGAGAGAGTAACCCGGTCCCCAGCCGCCAGCCCCACGGCGCTGCTGGTTTCGACCAGCAGCGGCTGAGATCGCCACAGCACCTGCACTCGCTGAATGCTACCGAGGAAGCTGGTGCTCACCACCATCCCTTCCGCATCCGGAGCCTGGCGAATGCCAATGCGCTCCGGGCGGATAAATAGCTCGGCATCCTCCGGCTGGCCGCCTGCGAGCAAGTCCGGCATCCAGTGTTGCACCACCGCCTGCGGCAGCAGGTTGCTGTGCCCCATAAATTCGGCCACAAATCGTGTGTGCGGCGTGGTGTATAGCTCGCGCGGGCTTCCTTCCTGCATAATGCGACCTCCCTGCATGCAGACGATTTTATCCGCCATGCTCATCGCCTCCTCCTGATCGTGAGTTACCATCAAGGTCGGTATGCCGAGGTGCTGCTGTACCTCGCGCAGCTCCTGCCGGAGTCCGGCCCGCACCCGTGCGTCCAGCGCAGAGAGCGGTTCGTCGAGCAACAGCAGGGAGGGGCTGACCGCCAGCGCACGGGCGATCGCCACCCGCTGCTGCTGTCCCCCCGAAAGTTGGGCCGGGTAGCGATGACCGAAGCCAGCAAGCTTCACCGTTTCCAGCAGATCGCTGACCCGAGCCTCGATTTCAGCAGTCGGTGTGTTGCGTATTTTCAGGCCATAACCGATGTTTTGGGCAATGGTCATATGCGGAAACAGCGAATAGGATTGAAAGACTATGCCAAATCCGCGATCACGGGCCGGAACGTTGACCAGATCCCTGCCGTCGAGGCTGATTTTACCGCCGTCAGCTCCCAGCAGACCGGCGATAATGCGTAGCAACGTTGTCTTGCCACAGCCGCTGGGGCCGAGCAGACAGACAAACTCCGCCTTATCGACTGACAGGTTGATGCGATCCAGCGCAACGTAGCCGTCAAAAGTTTTGTAGAGATTTTCGATTACCAGAGCCATAGCGTCCTTCTCCTGCTTAACGACCGATTGTTTTCTGCCAGGTGGCGAGAATGGCATCGCGCTCTTTGGCGCTTTTGGCGAAGTCCACCGGATAGAGCACCTTAGAGAGGTCCGCTGGCAGGCCTGCAGCCTTCGCTGCCTGTGATTGCGGCACGCCCGGAATGGTGACAATCTCTTTGTATTTGGTGTACTGGGTGGCGGCGTTAGCGGAGAGCGTCCAGTCGAGGAAGCGTTTAGCGTCGGCCTTATTTTTTGACGCCGACATCAGGCCGGAGGCCTCCAGTTCGTAGCCAGCACCGTCTTTCGGGATGACCATCTCAACGGGATAGCCTTCTTCAATGGACTGCATCGCGGCAAAGGCCAACGAGACACCAATTGCGTACTCACCGGTGCGCGCGGCTTTGCAGGGACGGGAGCCAGACTTGGTGTACTGGGCGATATTGCCGTCCAGCGATTTCAGGAACGCCCAGCCCTTCTCATCGCCCTTCGACTGAAGCAAGGCCGCAATCTGCAGATAGCCAGTGCCGGAGGACACCGGGTTCGGCATCACCACCTCGCCTTTATAAACCGGATTAGTCAAATCCTGCCAGGTCTCCGGTACCGGTAAGTTCTTTGCTTTCAGGGCTTCGGTGTTAACGCAGAACGCAGCCATATAGCCAGTGGTGGCAAACCACTTATGGTCCGGTGCGCGGGAGGCGGTACCAAGCTTTTCACTACCTTTTGCGGTGTAGGGCTCCAGTAAGCCCTCAATACGGGGGTCCATCACGTTGGTCAGCGCCCATCCCCAGATAACGTCATTCTGCGGATTTTTAGCCTCCGCGAGAATGCGCGGGCCCAGATCGCCGGTAGAGAGGCGCAGCACGTTGATGGTCAGATCCGGCATATCCTTTTTTGCACTCTCGACGTAGTCCTTAATCTCATCCTCTTCCAGCGAGGTATACACGGTAATGGTTCCCGCATGCGCCGCTCCGGAGAGCGTTGCGAGAGCACAGGTGGCCATCAGGCTGGTACGGCGAAATGAAAAGCGTTTCATTGAACTCTCCTTAATGCGGTTAAAAGTGGTGGTGCGCTGTGCCTTACGCCATGAATACGCTTTTTGTGTATTCACTTATCGATTGCGTTATTAGCAATGTGTAATTATGTGCACTTTCTGTGCCAGGAGAATATTTGTATGTGTACTTAATAAATAACAATTAAAAACAATCATATAAATAAAATATCACCATGAAACTTTTAAATTCATTGGGTTTTTGTGGATTTTATTGCACTTTTTTGGTGTTTTAATTTCACTAATTGAGTGCATAAAAATGTTTTTGTGTATTTTATTGCATTTTTGTAGGGGTCACGTGTAGGCTAAAACCTGTGAGCTTAACCAGCGAGTCAACCGAAACCGGGAGTTATCATGGCGACACGTTCTACCATCATGGATACCAACAGCTTTCGCGCAGAGCATGCGGATGCGCTGGATGCCCAGACACGAAGGCTGACCGACAGACGCGGCCAACTGCTGGGCGAGTCCTACCGTCTGTTTTATCGTAATCCGGTGCATCTGGTACGCGGCGAAGGGCAGTATCTCTGGGATGCGGCGGGAGAGAAGTATCTCGACGTCTATAACAACGTCGCCAGCATAGGCCACTGCCACCCGGCGGTGATTGCCGCTGTGCACGAGCAAATGAGCCAGCTCAACACCCACACCCGCTATCTGCACGAGCGCATCCTGGACTACACTGCCGACCTACTGACTACCGTGCCTGACGTCATCAATAAGGCAATGTATATGTGCACCGGCTCCGAAGCTAACGACCTGGCGATCCGCATTGCCAAAGCCTGGAGCGGCGGCACCGGGATTATCGTCAGCCAGGAAGCCTATCACGGTACCAGCGAGCTGACCTCTGGCGCCTCCCCGGCGCTCGGCAGTGGTCAGCCGCTGGCACCCACCACCCGGCTGGTACCGCCGCCGGATCGCTATCGGGTGGACGCCTCCGATCTCGGCATCTGGTGGGCGCAGGAGATCCAGAAGCAAATCGATGACATGGCCGTCCACGGCATCAAGTTTGCCGGACTTATGGTGGACTCGATTTTCTCCTCCGATGGTGTACTACCTGGTCCGCAGGGCTTCCTGAAGCCGGCACTCGACGTGGTGCACGCCAACGGCGGGATCTTTATTGCTGACGAAGTGCAGCCGGGTTTTGCTCGCACCGGAGAGAGTTTCTGGGGCTTTGGCCGCCACGGCATTGTGCCGGACGTGGTGACACTTGGAAAACCGATGGGAAATGGCATCCCGGTCTCCGGGTTGCTGGCAAAAGCCGACGTACTGGCCGCCTTCAGTGACGATATTCCTTACTTCAACACCTTCGGCGGCAACCCTGTGTCGATGGCCGCCGCCCAGGCCGTGCTGCAGGTTATTCGCGAGGAGAAGTTGCAGGAGCATAGCCTTAGGGTCGGTGAGCTGTTACGTAACGAGCTGGCGCTGCTGGCAGATCGCCACCCGAACGTCGGCGACGTGCGCGGCGCCGGGCTGTTTACCGGCTTCGAGCTGGTAAGCAATCGTGAGAGCAAAACGCCGGACAAAGCGCTGGCGTTGGATGTTATCGAACGCTTGCGCGCCGAGCGAGTGTTGACCTCCGTGGCCGGGCCCTATGGCAACGTGCTGAAGCTACGCCCGCCGATGGCGTTCCAGACAGAGGATATCGACTGGCTGGTAGGATCGCTTGATAAAGTACTGATGGCTTGCACGGCGAATAAACAGCAAAGCTGACGTTCTGGAGAAGCACTGAGGTCAAAGCCACGCTGGGCGCGGCTGGAACATCTTCCTCCGCAGCTTAAACTGGTCGCTATCCAGATTTTGCTGAATCAGATTGACTGTGAAACGGCTGGGAAAAAACAGGCAGAATTAATAGAGCAACTCGAGTTTGATATCACCGCTGCCGAACTGTCAGCGTATCTTTTTAAACCGGGCCATGCCTGACGGCTTACCCGGTACTTTATTATTTTGTAGTCTGACAGACGATATATCTGACAAGAAACCAGAGGGGAAGCAGAGCAAGCATTCACATCCCCGCCCCGGATAACTCACATCAGTCGCTGGATAGCTGCGCGGTAACGCCGTAGTTAAAACTATGCCCATAAGAACCGTCAGGCCCAGCCCTGACCAGAACATGGCACGCCATCCATAATATTCACCGACCGTGCCGGCTAACACCCGACTCAGCAAAATCCCGCAGAGAAGCCCGCTCATTACGATGCCAAGCGTTGCACCGCGGCGGGAAGGCGCTGACAGCTCAGCAGCAAAGGGGACAATTTGTTGGGCAACACTTGCCATAAGTCCGACACAAACTGAAGCCAGTAACAGCGAGCAGGCGTCAGGGGCAAGCGCAACGCCGGTAAGGGCAACCCCAAGACCCGCTGTCTGCATGAGGATAAGACGACGCCGTTCAACACGATCGCCAAGTGGAACCAGCAGAAATAAACCCAACACGTAGCCCAGCTGTGTGGCGGTGGAAATAAATCCGGTTACTCCTTCCTGCGCAGGAAAAGACTTGCGCATCATGCCGAGCAAAGGCTGATTGTAATAGATATTGGCCACCGCCATTCCGCAGGTAATGGCCATTATTAACGTCATACCAAAGCTAATATAATTGTGTCCGGTAGCTGGGTATGCTGCGTTTTTATTCTGAATATTATTATTACTCACAGTTATCTCCATCCATCCGGCGTGGTCATCAGCAATAAACTTTGCGCCTTCAGATGGCTGCAATGAGCAATAACCATTAAAGGGATTAATAAAACTCTTATTTTTTGTATAAATTCATTTTTAATGATCCCAATGCCCCCTGTATTTCGGGCACATTTCAAGGATGCCTGGCACACAAAAAACACGCGCCTTCCTTACTCAGTTAAGAGGAGTAATTAATATTTTTGCAGACAGATATACGTAATCAGGCGAATCGTAAGATTAATTTTGTTAAGCAGGAAATACATTAATTTTCGCGTTGCTGAAGAAATTCAAGAGTAAAATAAACAGTTGTTGCGTTCCAGTGCTTTTTGCACACAATGGTGGTGCATAAAACGCACCACCATGATCACAAGTGAGACAGCGCAAAGATGAAGCACCTTCAGACATACCGGTTCATCAGAACCATCGCCAGAACGGGATCGATCCGACGCGCTGCGGAGCAACTCAATATCACGCCGTCTGCCTTGACGAGGCGGGTTCTGGATTTTGAGGATGAACTGGGCACGACCATTTTTGAAAGAATACCGCAAGGAGTCAGGCCAAATGCAGCAGGAATGATGCTGCTTCAGTTTATCAATGACCAGCTGGCTGATTTTGACCAGCTCCGATCGCAAATAACATCACTAGCCAATACCCAGAGTGGGCATGTTGAGCTCGCCTGCAGCCAGGCGTTTATCGGTAATTTTGTTCCGGATCAGATTGCCGTATTTCGCAGGTCTAACCCCGGCATTACCTTTAACGTGTCAGTAAGGGATCATGCAGACGGCGTGAAGGCACTGGCTAATTTTGATGCAGATCTGGCTCTTCTTCTTGATCCGCCTTACTCGACGGATCTCAGCATTCTGCATTCATCCACCGAATCCCTTTGTGCGGTAATGAACTCTGAGCATCCTCTGGCAGCAAAGGAAAGGATCAGTCTCAGGGAATGTTGCAAATGGCCGTTTGCCATGCCCGTCAGCTCACTGGCTATCAGAGCCACGCTCAACGAAGGGCTGGTACGCCAGCAACTATCACCGGTCATTGCCGTCGAATCAGGCTCGCTGGAGTTTCTTTTTAACTACATCGTTAGAGAACCATTGCTGACTTTTCAGATAGCCATGGGTGTCCCGGAACTCAGGTCAGGACTGTGCGCCAGACAGATCAATTCGGATGAAACCAGGCCAATGCGCATTGTGCTTGCGAAACTGAAAAATCGCTCAGTTTCTCCTGCAGCACAGAAATTCGCAGGGCATCTGTGTGATGTGCTGGACGGTTAAACGGTAGCTACAGAATTAACCTGGCAATTGTGACTTATAAGCAGGGTAGTCTGTTACGGGGAAGCATTAAAACTTTGTTGGGTCTGAGGTAAAAAAGGGGCCGGAATACCGGTCCCGTAACCGAGACTGTACACAGCAGAGGACCCTGTAAATAATTCTGTGTAATTGCCATCCTATTAAAGGTGGTTGCTCAGGCGGTCACCGGACTCGATAATAAAACGGCTCATTGCCAGCCTACGCCTGAACGGTCGCTGGATGGAAGAGGCCGGGTTTACCACGGGCACCAAAATTGATGTTCGCGTGATGCCGGGTTGCCTGGTGATCACTGCTCGTCCAACCGTTACGCCGCTAATGCAAGCATTCAATAAAACCAAAGAATTACCGGAATCTGAGCAACAGCACGCTATGGCATTTTTGCAAGGCATGCTTACTCGAGTGGAGCTGGATAAATTTTGAATTTGCGAAAAACTTTCCCGCCCGGATAGGGCGGGTGTTTTTATGTAACGTGAAGCTAAAAACCTTTAACTTTAAACAGTCTAAACAAAACCACCCCACCGCCAAAAACACTCCCCCCAGCCATACTAATTTTTAGGATCTTCTTGAATTGTTCAACATCCAGAGAAATCGGAATCCCTCCAAAGAAATAGAAAAACACCTCTATTAAAGAGTAAAACAACGCCAGTATGGCAAAAATCCCTATGATTGAGACACAGATCACAATCACCAAAAACATCAACCATTTCATTTTTTTTCTGCCATTTTATCTAATTTATTCTGGATAGCCGTTCCACCGAATTCAGAGACAGCTCCACCTCCGACATCTCCCATCGCACTTGGAATTCTGCTCGGTTGCATCTCTTTTGAGATCCCCATTTGCCCTTTGATCTCCGTATACTTCAACAGATCAGGATTAAACTTCGGATCCCAGCCATTCGTGACCCACTTGCCCGCAGTATTTACAACAGGCTTGACGACATAATTACCAATACCATATCCCATCCAAGCACCAGCGCCATTAGTTATGGCTCCTGTGAGTGGATTGTCACCATTTATCTGGTTAGCGAGAGCACCACCAGCAGCATTCCAGGCAACGGTTCCTTTCCAGCCATTCCCCATCGTAACAACATTCACCCAGCCGGCTACTACAGAGTTCACAGGATTGATTTCTCCACTTCCTGCATACTGAACTCCTGCATTCATTCCTGCCCCAAGCCCCCACATAGCCAAGGCCTCCGCTGAAAGCGAAGCTGTTCCACCAGTAGCAAGAGCCATTGCTACAGCATCTCGTTCATTTTTCGCTTTCTGGCACGCGGCACCTGACGGATTATCGGAACAGCTCGCCATATCGATACCATGCTGTCTTATCCATGCAGCCTGAGCATCCTCATTACCCGCTACAAGGTTATTCTCAACCGCATTCTTCCCGGCAGCAGCCCCTGTAGCCGCACCCGCAGTATTCCCACCTACAAGTCCGCCCGCCATACCGGACGAGATACTCGCCAGCGTACTCAGCGTCTGCTTCTGATCTTCTGTCAGCGTCGACAGATCTTTCACATCCGGGTACAGTGCTTTCGCGATGGCACCTGCAATAAGTTCCCCGCTTGCCGCACCTGCCGCCCCGGCTGCGGTGCTATTACCCTGAAGTGCCGCTGTCACACCGCCGAGAATGGCATGGGCGATAGCTTTTGCAGCTGTGTTGTCATCGATTCCTGCATGGTGGCCGATGATGTTTGCCAGCTCAGGTGCCGAAGCCCCGGCCAGCGCCCCGGCAATATTGCCACCCGCCAGGCCCTGAAGTGCTGCCGTTGCTGCCTGAATACCGCGCTGAATATCGCTACCGGTGCCGTATTTTTCCTGCTCTTTTTTGTATTCCGGCGTGTCACGCAGTTTCGCCAGATATGCCTGCCGCTGCTCTTCCGTCGCATCCGCCGGAACAGGTCCGTATTTATCCTGCGCAGCCTTCAGCGCATTCAGCTCACCCTGCGTCCGCGCAATATCCGCCACCTGGCCGCCGATATCGCTGATCATCCCGATTTCCTTCAGGCGGTTCTGCTCTTTCTCCTTGTCGAAAATCGGGCTGATGCTGTCGTTGGCGTGTTCGGTGTCACGGCTCAGGTTCGCCACGTCCTGCTTCTGGTTTGCCTTGTCGCGGATGGTGATAGTGCCGTCTGCCACAGCGGCCTGGGTGGTGCCTTCGGCATGGCCTTTGTTGCCTGCCGCCGACATCATCCCGCCAGGCATGTTGCCCTTGAACTGGTCGCCGAAGCTACCCGCGCCGCTAATGCTGATGCCGGAGTGCTGGGTTTTGAAATCCGCTTCGTTGTGAATATCCGTGAAGCCCAGCGTTCCGGTATCGAGGCTGTTTTTATCTGCCGTGGCCGTGGAAGCAATGACTGCACCATCAAGCTGGGTGTGGTTGCCGACGGTGATATCGAAACCGCCGTCACCGGCAAACATCCCGGTCTGCTCCGCCACGGAGTCAAAGCGGCTCTTCATCTTGTCCTGACTGGCAGAGATGTAGCCGGAGCCGGTCATGCTGCCGAAGGTGAAGCTGCCGCCCGCCGCCACGCTGGTCTGTTTGCTGTCGTAGTCGTTATTGTCCTGCTGGCTGCGCATCAGCAGGTCGTGGCCCACGTCGGCGACAATTTTATTGCCGTTGACCTGCGCCCCGTTGAGTACGGTGTCGTTCCCGCTCTTAATGGTCACGGTTTTGCCGCTGTCTATCGTCGTTTCAGTCCAGTCGGTACCGTTGCCTTTGTCTTTGCCTTTTGCCGCGTTGACGTTGGCAAACACGCTGATACCCGCACCGTTACCTCCGGCATCGATGCTCACGCCCACACCGCCACCACTGCTCGTTATTGATGGAGGGCAGGGGATAGTTGCTTTTTAAAATGAAGGAATACCGTTACAGAAACAGATAAAAATGCAACGTTACATTAATCAGTAATATTTCCTAAAGCGGCCTCGAAAATATTAACTTTGTTCATGCATCCAGTGCTGTGTTTTTATTCATCAAGGTATAATGGACGCAGCAAAACAACCAAAAGACCGCAACAGGAAAATCGATAAAATAGAAAATTCTGATTATTAAAGAGCGCGACATGAAAGTGTAACCAGCACTTCCATGCCGCTGACCACAGACAACTTAGATGGAGTTGAATATGGCTGACACCAATCTTAAGCCAGGAATCACCATAGCAAAAACACAATCGAAATTTTTGAATGGTAATTCAGAAAATCTTGATGCAGCACGCAAAAATAACGATCGCCGCTTGCCTGAGAAAGCAGAACCCAAAGTATTAAGGGATATGACGGTCAGCTACGTCAGCATCCGTCATTACGATCGCAAAACCAACCGAACTAAACGCTATACCCGAAGCACCAGCCTGCGCCTGAATGGCACCTGAATGGCACCTGGATGGAAGAAGCCGGGTTTACCACAGGCACCAAAATTGATGTTCGTGTGATGCCGGGTTGTCTGGTCATCACCACCTGGCCCGTGGAGACATCTCTGATGAAAGAACTGAACAACATCAGCCAGTTGCCAGAAGAAGAGTAGCAGCAGGCGATAGCATTTTTGCAGGGTGTGGCCGCTAAAGTGGCTCTTGAGACGGCGTAAGTGAGATAAATAAATCCCAGCCACAAGGGCTGGGATTTATTTAATTATGGGCCAACCCACGTTAATTTAGACTTCAAATCGTCAGGCACTATATTAAATAACTTTTTTATATAAATAAGATGTTGATTGTAATTTGGCGATATATCCTCGTTGCATTTTTCAACATAATATTTTGCCTGGTTATTCAAAAACCATATATCATGTTCTGTAAAGTTCTTATCCAAGATAGTAACAGTCAAATTATGAACAAGTTCGGCTTCCAGATAGCAAGATAAATTCAAGCTTTTTTCTTTCTTTTCCAGTCGCTGTAGGTTTCGTATGTAAGGCAGTGCAAGCCCTAACATTTTTACGTATATTTCATTTTTATACATATAGCCATCCTCATGATTAATACGCATAAAATTCATCACTTTCTTGTCGGCATAGAAGAAGCTCCAGCCGGAGCATTTTTAGTCTGAGTCCATGAGCCATTTTGTATAAGCTTTTCTATATACGAAGCATCCCCTGTTTTTTTGTATATTTCCTGAGCTGCAACCATCCTGTGGTTACCTTCAGATATATAATAATTTCCTTTACTATCAACATATCCAGCAACACGCCCTTCAGGTGCTGTAAATTTATAATTACCACTCACCATATCATTTTTAAGCTGATCCACCTGTTGTGGATTCCGTAATCCAACTTACATACTTTTTATTGCGAACGGAATGCCACCTTGGGATAAGTTGGTTACGGTAGTTTTTGCTAGTTGTACTAAATCCTTTGCCAGTAAACCACCCGAAACCAACATGGCCTGATTTTCCGGATCTGAGGCAAATACTGCAAATTTCGTCCAGGTTGGGCTGTTAACATCAATATTCACCAGATCCTGACCGTTCCGCTGCTGAACGTAGGCTTTGGCCTCATCACTGGTTATCACATCCGCGCCAATGTTGCCAAGTCAGCTCGGGCGCTGTGTCATATCATATCCGCCCTCCGCAACTTCCTTATCCCAGCCAACAGCGGTTAAAGGATCATCCTTCAGCCTTTCATCAACACTCATGTTTAATAATATTTCGAGTAACGTGAGCCATCAAGCCAAATTCAGGAAAGTTTCCGGTAATGATTACAAATCCTCTTCCGAAACCACATCCAAAGCCCCACAGGCTTTAAATAACCATTTTAATGCCCCCCAAGGGAAAGGCCATTCCAATACAACGACAGCGACTATAAAGTATGTCTCTCTGATTGGTTCTTCCAATAAAGCTGCATCCCACCAGAACCAAGTTCTGTTTTCGGGTTCCAACCAATATAACCAGCTATCAAGTGACCATTTTTCATCAGCTAGTAATTTTTGCTGTTCTTTCCAAGGTAATGAGTTTCTGTAAGCTATTCGCTTATCCATATCTTCTTTTGATATTTCAGGCTCAAAACTATCAACAAAAAAATCAGGGAGCATTTCTTTCCATGATACTAAATCAGGCCATTCAGTTTCATAAGCGTCACTAATTACTTTTAACACCTCTTTAGCAAGAGACATAATGTGTTCAGCATTTGACTCACATGAAACAACAAACCTCACAGAACCAATACCAGTTGGTTTATCCGATAATGAAGGGGCACAGGCAAGCCTCTTTCTTTCCAGTAGGATCTCATACATTACTTCATTACTTACTGGCATCTTTTCCCGTCCCCTGAATAATTTTGTCTTGTAGATCTTTGATCTTATCAGGTCTAATACCATACTGATCTGGAGCTTTCGTAGGATCAGCAACAATTGGCCTGTTAGGATAAAGTTTAACTTCAGATTCTGATACTGCATTTTTTCGTAAATCGTCTAAGACTGACTTAGGTACGTCAAATGTCTTTACCGTAGCCCCTTCCATGTTTTGCGAAATACGCTTTTGCAAAAACTCTTGTGCACGAGCTTTGTCACCAAAATTCAGGTACAAAGTTGTATCCCCTGTTATGGTTACCTGTCCATTCTCGCCAATTAAAACTCGTGTATTAGGCGTTCCTTCAACACGATATACTGTAACTGTAGCACCACTTTTCGGATCCCTAACTGTGCCGCCTGTTTTTAACACATTCAGGGCTACACTAGTTCCCATACCAGCCAGTATCGATAATCCTTCGGATGCAACTACCAGTCCTTTTCCGAACTCACTCGTATTCTGGTTTATTACCGCATTATCTTTTGCAGTTTCCAGCGCTATAAAATTAGCGACATCAGGGTCTATACCAAGGTATGCACCATCTTCCAGCAACACATTGTAGGCATCATTAGCCACATCACGAGAAAAGCCACAGGTATCCGGATTCTTATTACACGCAGCTTTCATTTTCTCCCGATCTTTTTCCAGAATTTCACGATACTCATTCAGTATTGATGTGATGTCTTCACCATTTTCCTTAGCTTGCTTGACTTTTCTATCCAAAGAAAACATATCGCCAGATAACGCGTTATTTTCCGCCGCATTTTTTCCGGCACCGGCACCTGTCGCGGCTCCGGCTGTATTCCCTGTTGCGATCCCACCAGCCATACCCGCTGAAATACTCGCCAGCGCACTGACTGTCTGCTTCTGTTCTTCAGAAAGTTTATCTACACCAGGGTAGAGCATATTGGCGATTGCGCGTGCCGCCAGCTCTCCGCCCCCTGCACCAATCGCGCCTGCCGCCGCGCTGTTGCCCTGAAGCGCTGCAACCGCACCACCAAGGATCGCGTGAGCGATAGCATTGACCGCAGGGTTACCTTCTGTCGATTTGAGTAAGTGCGCCAGCTCAGGTGCCGAAGCCCCTGCCAGTGCGCCAGCGATATTGCCACCCGCCAGGCCCTGAAGTGCTGCTGTTGCTGCCTGAATACCGCGCTGGATATCGCTACCGGTGCCGTATTTTCCCTGCTCTTTTTTGTACTCCGGCGTGTCACGCAGTTTGGCCAGATATGCCTGTCGCTGCTCTTCCGTCGCATCCGCCGGAAGAGGCCCGTATTTATCCTGCGCAGCCTTCAGCGCATTCAACTCACCCTGCGTCCGCGCAATATCCGCCACCTGACCGCCGATATCACTGATCATCCCGATTTCCTTCAGGCGGTTCTGCTCCTTCTCCTTGTCGAAGATCGGGCTGATGCTGTCGTTGGCGTGCTCCGTGTCGCGGCTCAGGTTTGCCACGTCCTGCTTCTGGTTATCCTTATCGCGAATGGTGATGGTGCCGTTCGCGATGGCGGCCTGAGTGGTGCCTTCCGCGTGACCACTGTTGCCCGCCACCGAAATCATCCCGCCAGGCATGTTGCCCTTGAACTGGTCGCCGAAGCTGCCCGCGCCGCTGAGGCTGATGCCCGAGTGCTGGGTTTTGAAATCCGCTTCGTTGTGAATATCCGTGAAGCCCAGCGTTCCGGTATCGAGGCTGTTTTTGTCCGCCGTGGCCGTGGAAGCAATGACTGCGCCATCAAGCTGGGTGTGATTGCCAGCCGTGATACCGAAACCACCATCCCCGGCAAACATCCCGGTCTGCTCAGCGACGGAGTCAAAGCGGCTCTTCATCTTGTCCTGGGAGGCAGAGATGTAGCCGGAGCCGGTCATGCTGCCGAAGGTGAAGCTGCCGCCCGCCGCCACGCTGGTCTGTTTGCTGTCGTAGTCGTTATTGTCCTGCTGGCTGCGCATCAGCAGGTCGTGGCCCACGTCGGCGACGATTTTATTGCCGTTGACCTGCGCCCCGTTGAGTACGGTGTCGTTCCCGCTCTTAATGGTGACGGTTTTGCCGCTGTCGAGGGTGGTTTCGGTCCAGTCGGTGCCGTTGCCTTTGTCTTTGCCTTTTGCCGCGTTGACGTTGGCAAACACGCTGATACCCGCGCCGTTACCTCCGGCACCGATGCTCACGCCCACGCCGCCACCGCTGCTGCTGTTCTTGCCGCCGGACTGCTGGGTATTCGCCGCGCCGGACAGCAGGATGTTGTTCTGTGCATCGAGCGTGGTGTCGCCGCCTGCTTTCAGCTGGCTTCCGGCAATGGCAATATCGCCGTCACCTTTTTTCCCGTTCGCAGTGATGGAAAGGTTATTGCCCGCGTTCAGGGTGCTGCCCGCCACCGCATCGCTTTCGGCATGCTGCTGCGATTTGGATTTCTGCGTGGTCAGCGAGAGGCTGACGCCCATCGCGTTCGGGTCAGCCGTGGTATCAGCCATATCCACTGCCTGCCCGGCCTGCACGCCAGAGAGCACGGTTTTGGTCGCCTGGAGTGCCTTCAGGCGTCCGTCGCTTTCCTCTCTGGTGTTCTGCGCCGCCGTGACAGCATTATTAATCGCACTGCCCACGGTGCCGGACAGTGCCACTGTCAGCCCGCTTTTCTTCTGCTCGAAAGTTTCATCGCGGGTGCGTTTGTCGTGACCCGGGTCAATGAGCACGCTGCTGCCGCTGAGGCTCATGTCCTTCCCGGCAATCAGGTCCGCGCCACCAATGTGCGCCTGGTTTCCGGCAGCGATAACCACGTTGCCGCCCGTCGAGCCGACAGTGCTGAAGCTCTGGCTTTGCGTGGTGCCCGCTTCACGCAGGTCATGGGTGGATTTGCTGCTGCCGAGGGTGAAGCCGATGCCGCCGCTGCCCATCAGGCCGCTCTTCTTCTCTTCCTTAAAGCGCCAGGAGGAATCGGTGTTGGTGGCCGCCACGATATCGACGTTGTTGCCCGCGCCCAGTGCTACGGTGTTATCGCCCACCACGGAGGAGCCTTTCACCAGCAGGCTATTGCCCGCCTGCACGGTCACGTTATCGCCGGAAAGCAGGGTGCCTGCCTCACGGGTCGCGCTGTCTTCCTCAACAGTGTGGGTCGTTTTCTTGCTGAGGAACCCTTTTTTGGTCTTCGTCTCTTCCTGGTAGTGATAGTCGCTTTCCGTCGCCGTCGTCAGGTTCACATCGCGACCTGCGGCCACGCCGATATCCCCGCTGGCGGTGACCTGCGCGGCCTCGCTGTTGACGTCTCGTCCGGCGAGTATCGTGGTGTTGCCGGAGCTGGCGATTTCAGTGCCCTGCTGGCGCACGGACTCGTCGATAACGGTTTTCTTGCTGCTGTGGCTGCTGCTGCCATTAACCGTCGCTTCGGCCTGCAGATTGACGTCGCGTCCGGCCTGGATGCCGACATTCCCTTCCGCCGCGATGCCTGCCGCCTGGCTGGTCACGTCGCGTCCGGCCACCAGCGTCACGTTGTCGCCCGCGGAAACGGTGGTTCTGTCTGCGCTGTTCTGATGGCTTTCGCTGCCGCCCGTGCGGCTGGTCTGCTGGTTGCCCGCCGCGTTCAGGTTCAGGTCATTGCCTGCCACCAGCTGCGCGGTTTTGCCTGCGTCGATGGCGCTCGCCGTCACGTTCAGGTCGTTGCCCGCCTGCATTACCGCATTGCCGCCCGCCGTAATGCTGCTGCCCTGGTTCGAGGTGGACGACGTACTGGTGTCTTTTTTGCCCCAGAATCCCGACTGGCTGTTGCTGTCGGTAATCTGGTTCGCGGCGATGTTGATGTTGTTGCCTGCCCCCATCGCGAGGTCGCCGCCTGCTGTGACTTTCGCCCCGGTGATGTTGATGTCTTTTGCTGCCGACATACTCAGGCCGTCGGTAGCCGTGATGGCGGCGGTTTGCCCGACGTCGGTGCCGCTGACGTGCACGTTGCCGCCACGGCTGTCGTCGCCCACGCGCCACTGCTGCGTCTGGGTGATGTTGTTGATGCTGCCGCCGACGCTTTCCAGCTGCACGGTTTTGCCGCTAATCGACGAGCCGATGTTGTTGATATCGCCCGGCGCGCTCAGGTCGAGCCCGCCACCGGCGTTGATCAGCCCGGCGTTGAGGTTGCTGAGGCTGTTGCTGCTGTCGAGGGTAAGACCGTTCTGCGCCAGCAGCGAGCTGCCGCTGTTGGTGAGGTTGCCGCCCGCCAGCTGCACGTTGCTGCCGCGGATCACGCTGCCGCTCTGCACCGTCACGTCTTTTGGCGACAGATACACTTTCGGCACCATCACGGTCTGGCCGTTAATGGTCGCGGTTTCATACCACAGGATGCTGTGGTCAAGTGCCGCCACCTGGCTGGCGGTCAGCGCCACGCCAAACTTCAGGCCGAGCGAGCTCTGCGCATCGGCGGCGCTGTCCATCAGGTAGCGCATCTGGTCGAGATCCGAACCGATGCCGTTGATATAGCGCGTTCCGGTCTGGTTCAGCACGGTGTTCGACACATAGCGGGTATCAAACGCCGCATCGCCGAGGAAGCGATAGTCCTTGTCCGGGTTCAGACTGAGGCGGCCCAGCATGTACGACGAACCGAGGAACTGATTCATATCCGTGTACTGGCTGCCCGTCTCGCGCGGGGCCGCGCCCGGATTCATACCCAGCAGCTGATACAGATCGCCAAACAATGAGGGATCGAGCTGACCCAGGCCGTCGAGCTTAGGGTTAACGGTGATCAGATACGGGCTGTCCGGATCGGTCGACGGCACAAAGTAGCCGTTGTTGCCGGAAGGCAGCGGATAGTTGCCATCCATACCGCCTTGAGCCAGCCCCGAGCCACCGCTAATTGCCTGGCTGGCGGTGCTGTCTTTCCAGTCCGGACCGGTGATGGCCTGGGTTCCGGCGTCTGCCAGTGCCTGCTGGCTTGCGCCGCTGCCGATGTTCTGCACCGAAGGCGTATTCAGGTTCGGCTTTGTAATGGTATTGCTGATTTTGCCCGCGTTGGCGGTGGTGTTGGTATTGCTGATATCGCTGGCAAAATTGGCGATAACAGTGCCACCGGCCTGGATGACCGAGCGGTAGATTTCGCCAAGTTCTGTACTTGAGTCATGTCCTTGAAGCGTAAAAGCAATAGACGTGTTTTCGGGCATAACATCCTGATAATTATTCCCGTCCGTCGGATAACGCCCACCCGGCTCGACTGCGTAACCATTCCAACGAGAATCGTACTGATAAACGAACCAGTCAGTGACCGTACCGGACTGCCAGCTCTGGTTGTTGAGCGTGCTCCCTGTCAGGCTGACATCACCATTTGCCAGAATATTGCTGGCAAAATTCTCCAGTGAACCTGCATTAATAGTGAGATTTTTGCCGGAGGCAATTCTTGATGCACCTCCATTGCTGGTAACGTCAGTTCGCGTCTGGCTATTGATAAATTTCTGCTCTGCCGAATCGGCATACATCACGTAATAGAATTGATTCCAGTGGATATAGTTACAGGCTCCATGACCATTACACGGCCCAACCTGTCTTTCTGCCACCCGACTGGTCATGCCGTAAGTACCGTCAGCAAGCTGACTGATATCGACATTAATCGTCGCATCACCCATGCCCGGAATAGTTTGTGCACCATCGATCTGCGTTGTTTTCGTCGTCAACCCATCCCGCGTATTCAGCAAATGCCCGGTCTTGATGGTGATATCGCCGTTGGTGGTCTCGATATTCCCCGATGTATTGATCACCTCGGCGTTCGCCGTGCCGCTGGCGTCTTTCTGCATCACCAGGTTGTTGCCCGCCAGCATATCGCCGTGCAGGTTCTGGATGCTGCTGGCAAAGAGCGACAGGTTGTTGCCCGCATAGAGCAGGGCGGTGTTAACGATCGACCCGGCCGCGTTCAACAGCAGGCTGCCTGCGGTGCCGGTGAACCCGTTGAGGCTGATATCGCCCTGGCTGGTCAGGCTGACGTCGCCGCCTGCCTGTAAACTGCCGCTGGCGTTCAGCGCAATCTGGCTGCCGCGCAATGCCGTGGTGCCGCTGCCTGCGGTCAGCTGGCCGTTGTTGGTCAGACTGCCCGCGGCGCTCAGCGTGATGCCGTTGCCCTGCAACGTGGCTCCGTTGGTGATATCGCCCAGGCTGCTGATGGCGAGCTGTCTGTTCGCGGCAATCACGCCCTGCGCGCTGAAGCCGCTGGTGAGCTTCAGCGTCAGGTTGCCGAGCGCCACCAGCTGGCCCGCGCCGCTGAGCGAGACCATTTCGGCGAGCATATCGCCGCCGCTGAACACCTTCCCGCCCGCGTTGTTAAGGCTGTTCCCTTTGAGCGTCAAACCCTGAGTGCCGAGCAGTGTGCCGCTGTTGGTCACGGTCCCGGTGTTCACGTTCAGCTGAGTGGCCTGCAGAATGCCGTCGTTGGTCAGGCTGTGGCCGGTGAGCGTCGCCTGGTTCGCGGCTATCACGGTGCCGTTACTGGCTAACTTCGCCACGTTCAGCACCAGGTTCGTCGCCTGTAGCCAGCCGCTGCCGCTGTAGTCCGGCGTGGTGAAGGTCAGGTCGCCGCCGGAGAGCATTTTGCCGCTATTGCGGGCCTGCGTTGCCGCGCTGAGCATGGTGCTGCCGTGGCCCTGAATCGTGCCGTCGTTAGTCAGCACCGGCGCGGTGAGGTTCAGCGCGTTCTGGCTCAGCAGCACGCCGCTGGCCTGGTTGGTCAGGGCATCCAGCAGGGTGAGCGTGAGATTGCTGTCGCTCTGCACGCGCCCGCTGTTGGTGAGCGAGCTGGCATTGATTTGGGTATCCGCGCCCTGAAGCTGTCCGCTGTTGCTGATGTCTTTGGCGTTGACGTTAAGTTGCCCGCCGGTCAGCATTTTGCCCTGCTGTTGCAGGTTGCCGTTGAGCGTTACGTTCAGGTCGTTAACGCCGCTGATTTCGCCGCCGTTGCTGAGCGAATCGCCTTTCGCCTCCAGCGTTTTGGCGCTAATCAGACCCTGGTTGCTCAGCGCTTTGCCGCTCAGGCGGGCGTCGCCCAGAGCGGTAATTTTGCTGCCGGTAGCAGCGATCACATCGCTGCTCAGGGTCAGAGCTAAATCCAGCGCGCTCTGGATCGCGCCGCTGTTGTTGAGAGAAGCGCCGTCCAGCGTGATGTTCTGGCCCTGAAGGCGACCGCTGTTAGTCACGTCCCCTGCGCTAACCGCCAGCGCTTTCTGGCTCAGCAGGTCGCCGCTGTTGTTAAGCCCGCCCGTGCTGTTCAGCATCAGGCCGTTCAGGCCAGTCAGCGTGCCCTGATTGTCGATACTGTTCTGGCGAAGCTGGAGCGTGTCGCCCTGAAGCGTGCCGTCGCTGGTGAAGGTTGTCCCGGTGAGCGACAGGTCGCCCGCCGAGAGAATACGGCCGTGGTTGGTCAGCGCGGGCGCGTTCAGGTCGACGTTGCCCTGGCTCATCAGGTCGCCGCTGTTGAGCAACGACGTCGCCAGCGCGGCATTGAGATTGCCGGTTGCCAGTACGGAGCCGCTGTGCGTCCAGCTGTCGGCCTGAGCGGTGAGGTTCTGTCCCTGCGTGCTCCCCGCGGTATTCAGGGTTTTGCTGTTGAGGGAGAGATCGCCCGCCGTCAGCCAGCGCCCGCGGGCCCCCTGCGTGAGCGTGTCACCGGCAAGCGTCAGTGAGCCGGTTCCCTGCACCAGGCCGTCACCGCTCAGCGTGGTCGCGTTGACCTTCAGCGTGTCAGCCATGATTTTGCCGGAATTGCTCAGCGTCGTGGCGTTAAGCGCCAGGCCTTTGTCGCTGGTGATAAGCCCGCTATTGCGGATATCCGGGATATCCAGCGTCAGATTCGCCGCGCTGTAGAGGGTGCCGTTGTGCTGGTTGTCCAGCTGTTGTGTGTCAATGAGCAGGGCCGCATCGCCCTGCATCAGTCCGCTGTTGGTCAGGCGCTGCGACTGCGTGTTCAGGCTGGAAGCCACCAGCACGCCGCTGTTGGTCAGCTCCGACGCGCGAAGGGTGAGCGATGCCGCGCTGCTTTTACCGCTGTGGGCCAGTTTTTCGCGGGCGTTCACCGTCATGGCTTGTTGTGCCGCCTGGGTGCCCGCCAGCGTTGCTTCCCGCGCACTGAGGCTGAGATGACCGCCGCTCTGCAGCTGTGCGCTCGCGGCGGTACTGAGACTGTCGCCCTGCAACCGTAGATCGCCGCCGGCACTGGTTTCCCCGTCCAGCATCGCCGTAGCGGTATTCAGCGTCATGGCCGCATCGCTGTGGGTCACCGAATTTTTGCCGGAGGTCAGGGTCTGCGCATTGACCGTCAGCCCTTTACCGCCGGACAGCACGCCGTTCTGCGTCACATCCTGCGCCTTCAGCGCCAGCACATCGTCGCTGACCAGCGAGCCGGTGTTGCTCAGCTTCCCGCTGGCGGTGATCTCCGCTTTGCCCTTCGCGCCGGTGCTGCCGCTTTGGGTAAAGTCTTGAGTATTAACGGTCAGGTTGCCGCCGCTCAGCAGGGAACCGCTGTTACTGAGCGTTGAGCTGTCCACGCGCAGGGAAGCACCCTGCACGGTGCCGCGGTTATGCAGCGTGCCCGCATTCAACTGAGCGCTGTTCTTCGCCAGCAGCTTGCCGTCCTGGGTCAGGGTGTTGCTGCTTACCGTCAGGTTTTGCCCGGCGGTCATCTGTCCCTGCGTTTTCAGCGTGTCACGGGCGTTAGCCGCAATATCGCGGGCGGCGTTAATCTGGCTGGCGCCATCCTGACGGATGTTTTTCGCGGTCAGCGTTGCATCGCGTCCGGCGGTCAGCTTTTCATTGGCGTGCGAAATCGTGCCGCTGGCGTTGAGTACCAGGTCGCCGTCGCTGTTCAGCGAACCGTTGCTCAGGGCAATGTCGCCCTGGCTGTTGAGCGATATATTGCCGCTGGCTTTATGATCGCCCGTCAGAGCGAGGCTTTCACCTTTGGCGGACAACGCCCCGCTGGCGAGGCTGTCAGTGACCGTCAGTTTGCCGCTGGCATCGAGGGTGATGTCCCCCTGGCGGGCATTCAGGTTTCCGAGATTAACCCCGACGCCTTTTTCGCTGGACACCAGATGAATGCGGTTGGCGTACATCCCGCCCAGCGCGCCGGTATCTACCGCCACCGTGGGGGCGCGGCCTTCACCCTGCTGCGCCTGTACGCTGCCATCTGCGCCAACCCGGTTGGCCCCGGCAACCACCTTTAAATCCCGGGCATGGATGGCGGCGTTCACTTCGGTTGCGCGTGAAATGATTGACAGCGCATCACTGCTGCTGGCATCCAGTCCTTGCCCTTCGATGGTGATGCTGCCTTTTTTCACGTCCAGCGCCTGTAAATTGCCGCTGGCGTCAAAGACCGGTTTCCCCGTGGTCAGCGTGACCTGCGGGGTGTTGATAAATCCGCAGCCGTTGCAGGTAATGCCATACGGGTTCGCCACCATCACGTTCGCCGCTTTACCTGCCACTTCCGTATAGCCCTGAAGCTGTGAACGGTTGCCGCCGGTCACTTCATTGATGATGCCTTTCGCTTCCTTGCCCGCGGTCAGGTTCGGATTGCCGGTGATAACCCCGCCGAGCTGAGTCTGGTTCAGCTTGTCGGTGGCGTTGTTCAGGATCAGACCTTCTTTGCCGACGTTGTAGTCCTGGAACGCGTTGTGCGAAATCCCTGCGCCGTTTGGCGTGGCGATGTTCACCACCGGGACCCCGTTCGCCGCATTGCCTGCGGAGGTGTCGCCCGTTGGCGTCAGCGTGGCGGAAATCGCAGGCAGCAGAGGCTGTCCGGCGAGCAGGGCGCTCATCAGATAGCTGAGCAGGCGATAGGTGAAGCGAACAGGAGGCTGCTGATCCATGGCGATAATCCTTTAAAACGCGACGGCAACGCGGGAGTAAATGCTGACATGATCCGGCCCAAGCCAGCCTGGGTAAACCAGAGGAAGCCCGACGGTGAACGAGGTGGACAGCCACCGGCTGGCGGTTCTCAGCCCTGCGGCGGTGCCCCAGAGCGTGCCTCCGGCATAAGGATCAAGCCTGTCGGAGTGCAACCAGCCACCATCGACGGCGGCTAACGCGCTGACCTGGCCGATGACCGGCAGCGTAAACAGCGTGTAGTTGAGTTCGTTTCGCCAGTACGCGCCGTTGTCACCTGAAATATACTGCTCTTTAAAACCGCGCACGGAACTCTCGCCCCCCAGCGTCAGGCGCTCGCTGCCGTACAGGCGTTCCGGCGACCACTGCCCGTAGGCGCTCGCCAGCCACCACAGATTCTCAGCCACCGGGCGCTGAAAGCTGGCATTAAGACTCCATTTACGGAACTGCGCTTTCGGCAAATCGCCGTTTTTGTTGCCGTCGCTTTCGGCGTTCAGCCACGGCATGCCGCGGCTGAGAGTCGGGTTAAACGTCGCCACGCCACCGAACATTTTCTGGGTATGGCTCAGGCCAAACTGCAGGCTGGTGAGTGTGCGGCTGCTGCTTTTCAGCAGGACATCGTCGAGATAGTTATGGTTGATGCGATGGCTTAAGCCCACGGAGACGCCGGTTTTGATATCGCCGTTGCGGAACAGGACGTGCGAGAGATTGACGCGGTGCGTTTCGGTATCGCCGCTTGAGCGCCAGAAGTCGCCGTTGTTATCGAGGGTGCTGAGATAGTTGTTCCAGCTGTAGCTGTAATCCAGCAGGCTGTAGCCGTAGGGGATGCTGACGCCCGCCGCAAAACTTTGAGCGTCTTTAGCATTCGAAAATGCGCTGCTGCGCCCGCCGTAAACAAACCAGCTGTCGGCCAGCCCCAACAGGTTATTGCCGTTCAGCCCGGCGTTAATTTGCCCGACGCCCGTACTTTTCTGGCCGCTGTTATCGACGCTGACTGAGCCGGAAAGAGGAAATTCTGGTGTGGCGGTCAAATGAACAATCGACCATCCTTGCTTATCGGCTGGCAATATTTCAATCTGAACCGGCGTGGTACGGGCACGGTTAATTTGTTCCATGCCCTGTTCAATATCCCGCAGGTTAAGAATATTGCCTTCCAGTCCTGGAAACGTCATTTTCAGCTCGCGCTCAGGCGCGCCATCCATGCGTATTTTCTCGAGTCGCCCTTCCAGAATAGCCAGACGCAGCTCGCCAGAACGTAAATCCTGCTCCGTCAGAAAAGCGCGACTGGTGATATATCCCCGGCTGATGTACCAGTCAGAAACCGTATTTGTCAGTTGATTAATACGCGCCATGTCCAGGAACTGGTTCAGCCAGGGCGCGACTAATTTCTGCTGTTTGCGGGCATCAATAAGGGTGGCACCATCAAGCACAATACGCGTGATGGTGAAACAGGGGCCGGACGTCGGCACAGGCTGTTCAGGCTGAGAGGGGCGCGCCAGCGGCGCGGTGCGCTCCAGCGACTCACGCTGCTGCTGGTTCTGAAGGAGCAATTGCTGCTGCTGTTGTTCGATACTGTTGCGGTCTGCTGGTGACAACGGGGCTGCGAAGACTGACTGACTCAATGCCAGTAACACCCACACCGGGTATAAAACTTTCATCCCTGATCCTGTATGCCTTTGCGACTTACGTTATGAATGTATTTCATGACATTCATTTACATTTGCGGCTACTTTATACTCAAAGGCGGGGCTATTAAAACAGCAAAAGTACGGATACGGACAATTTTCAGATTTGTCTCCGCGCTGTGTTAAAAAAAATCAGAATATTATGATAAAAAATCCGATGCGATATGTTAAACGCGCTCACTGCTCAGTGAGCCTGAACGGCGGCAATATATCTGCAGGCTGTCACTTCGATAACCGTTCACGGTGAGTCTCTGATAAGGAAAATACAGGAGGGATAACCGGAGATTGACTCAGTATCACGAAGCTATCGCCTCCCTGATTTTCTTATTGATGCAACGGTTGGCCACAGGCAGCCAGTATTGATTCATGCATCGCTTCTGAAAGCGTCGGATGCGCAAAGATCATCGACAGGAGACTTTCATGTGTGGCTTCCAGGTGACGGGCGATACCAAAACCCTGGATCTGTTCGGTGACCTGCGCGCCAACCATATGCGCTCCCAACAACTCGCCGGTTTCAGCATCGAAAATAGTCTTTACAAAACCCTCCGTCTCTCCGCTGGCCAGCGCCTTACCATTCCCCTGAAAGGAGAACTTACCGATCTTGACTGGCCGTCCTCCGGCCAGGGCAGTCGATTCTGTCAGGCCCAGACTGGCAACCTGGGGTCGGGAATAAGTACAACCGGGCACATAGTCGCGATCAAGAGGGTGTGTGCCTTCGACGCCAGCCAGTGTCTCAATGCAGATCACTCCTTCGTGGCTGGCCTTGTGCGCCAGACACGGCGGGCCGGCTACATCGCCGATGGCATAAAGCCCGAATACGTTAGTGCGACAAGCCGTATCCGTCTTGATAAAGCCGCGGTCTAACTCGACGCCCAGCGCTTCCAGCCCGAGATCTTCAATATTAGGCTGTACGCCAACCGCCAGCAGCACACGTTCGACTTCCTGGAAATATTCGGCGCCGGTGTTTTTCATCGTGCAGCGCACCCCTGTATCGGTGAGCTGTACTTGCGTCACCAGAGTCTGGGTATGGACCTGTATGCCGCGCCTTTCAAATGATTTACGCACCGCAGCAGACACTTCAGCGTCTTCAACTGGCAGAATCTGCGGGGCTAGCTCGACCAGCGTCACTTTGCAGCCAAGATCGTTATAAAGGCTGGCGAACTCGACGCCAATCGCCCCTGAACCGATGATTAATAGCGACTTTGGCAATCGCTCAGGCTGCAGTGCCTCGAAATAGGTCCAGATATATTCACCATCTGGCTCTATGCCTGGTAATGCTCGTGGCCGGGCCCCCGTTGCCAGGATCACGTGATCAGCCCGGTAATCGTGCTCTTCCCCTCGGGCATCCGCGACCGTGATTTGTCCCTTGCCGCGCAGTCGCGCGGTGCCATCAATCACCCTGACGCCATTTTTCTTCAACAGGTACTCAACCCCACCGGTGAGCTGTTGCGACACGTTACGGCTAAACTGCACCAGTTTCTGCAGATCGAAATTCACCTCACCCACACTGAAGCCCAGCTGACTGGCATGGGTGATACTGTGCGCGACCTCGGCACCATGCAACAGCGCCTTGGTTGGAATGCAGCCCCAGTTCAGACAGATGCCTCCCAGATGTTGTTTTTCCACTAATGCGGTACGAAGCCCTAGTTGACCGGCACGGATGGCGGCAACATATCCCCCAGGCCCACCGCCGATGATCAGCACATCGTATTTATCGTGCATAGCTCGTCTCCTGGATAAACATCAAGGTTGGTGTTTCAATCAGTCGCTTGAGTTCCCGGAGAAAAGCCGCGCCTTGCGCCCCATCGATGATCCGGTGATCGCAGGATAGCGATACCGTCAGTTGGTGGCGCGCGACGATTTGCCCGTCGCGTACTACCGCCCGGACCTCGCCGGCGCCAATTGCGAGGATTGCGCTTTGCGGTGGATTGATGATGGCGTCAAACTGCCGTACTCCGAGCATACCCAGGTTTGACAAGCTAAAGGTCCCCCCCTGAAATTCTTCGGGCTTCAGCGTGCCCGCTTTGGCTTTGGTCACCAGGGAGTGAATTTCGTTCGATATGTCGCTGACCGATCTGCGGTTCGCCGAGCGAACAATAGGGGTAATTAACCCGCCAGGCAGCGCAACGGCCACCGAAATGTCGGCATCCGCAAAGCGGCGGATACTTTGGGTCGCTTCATCAAACTGTACGTTGACATCCGGCACCGCCACCAGAGCCAGGGCACAGGCCTTAACCAGCAGGTCGTTAACCGAAATCTTGACGCCGGGTACTTCGCTGTTAATTTCCTGACGTAACGCTAACAGTCGTTCCAGATCAAGATCGACACTCAAACGGAAATGGGGTGACTGTTGCTTGGACGTTTGCAGGCGAGCAGCGATAGCCCGCCGCATACCGGACATGGGGATATTCTCAAAGGTTGCCGGGATACTCTCCTGTACAGGACGGGTCTGCGAGTGTTCGTCGAGTAACAACGCCGTGGCCAGCACATCATCACGACTCACCCGACCGCGTGAGCCGCTGCTTCGGCAGTCATGTAAGTTGATACCCAGTTTGCCAGCCAGACGGCGCGCCAGCGGGGTGGCCGATACCTGGCTATCATCGGCATGCGAGCGGGGTGCTTTGCTGCGACGAACGGGGGGCGTTGGAGAGACGATACGGCCACCGGCGGCAACGATCGCGCTTTCCACGTCAGACACAGAGATACGATCGCCACGCCCGCTACCGCGGACCTTTTTCAGGTCGACACCCCAGCGTGCAGACAGACGTAACGCATGGGGAGTGGCATTAACCTGAGTCACATCGGTCACGCCTTGCAGACTGACGGGGACTTCGGTCTGCCCAACGGGCGCCACGGGGTTGTTGGAGGGGAGCGAGACAACGGCAGGCGGCTTAGCGCCTGCCTGCGCAGTTACGTCCGGCTCGGTAGCCTTCGTGCCAGAGGCTGCTGTTTTCTCCGTAGCCAGACTGGCCGCAAATTCGTCCAGTTCAGCATCGCTGACCGAAGCGTCAGCGGCCAGTGCCAGCACGGCTCCTACCTGGAGAGTATCCCCCTGTCGGGCGATTATCCGACGTAATGTACCGGCAAAGGGGGCCTCCAGCACATTGACGATTTTACTGGTTTCAATCTCACAGATTTCCTGCCCTTTGGTGAAGCTGTCACCCTCCTGAATTGCCCACCGGGCGAGCAAACCTTCCTCCATTGAAAGCCCCCATTTGGGCATTTCAAGCGTCTTGATTTCGCTCATAGATTAATCCTCCAGCACTTGACGGACGGCTGCTTCGATACGTTCAACGCCAGGGACCCAGAGTTTTTCGAGAGCAGGGGAGAACGGGACCGGAGTGTGTGGTGGCGTCACCAGCAGAACGGGCGCTTTGAGGAAATGGAATGCCTGGGAAGCAATCAGTGCCGCGACATCATGAGCGAAACCGAAGCGTGCTGCTGACTCGTCGACAATCACTACACGCCCCGTAGAAGCCACCGATTCCAGAATACCTTCTTCGTCCAGTGGCGAAATAGTACGTGGGTCGACCACCTCGACCGAGATCCCCTCCCTGGCCAGTTTGTCCGCAACCTGGTTTGCTTTATGTACCATTGCCGACAAGGCAATGATGGTGACGTCCTCTCCTTCGCGAGTATAGTTGGCTATACCTAGTGGGATGGTATAGCTCTCGTCCGGTACTTCGCCCTTGAGGTCGTAAAGCATTTTATGCTCGCAGAATACCACGGGGTCGTCGTCGCGAATTGACTGGATTAACAGCCCCTTGACGTCATAAGGTGTCGATGGCACCACCACCTTCAGTCCTGGCGTGGTCGCAAAGATATTATAGGGTGACTGTGAATGCTGGGCGGCGGCAGAAAAACCCGCGCCGATCATACCTCGCATCACCAGTGGTGCCCGGGCTTTGCCACCAAACATGTAGCGGAACTTAGCCGCCTGGTTGTACAGCGCATCGTGGCTCACACCAAAAAAATCCATGAACATCAATTCCGCTACTGGCCGCAGACCGGTTGCTGCGGCGCCGGCAGCCATACCGATGATTGCCGACTCTGTAATGGGGGTGTCGATCACCCGCTCAGAGCCGAACTGCGTCCACAGTCCTTTAGTGACACCGAGTACACCGCCAAAGGCTTCTATTTTCGCGTCTTCGGGCGCATTTCCGCCATGACCGCCACGTAAGTCTTCACCAATGAGCACAACGCGTTCGTCGCGTTCCATTTCCTGAGCCAGGGCTTCCTTGACCGCTTCACGATAGGTTTTTATCGTCATTGTTATCACCCTCAGTATGAGACGTATACGTCTGTCAGCAGGTCTTCCGGAGCCGGATAGGCAGCGGCGCGGGCTTTCAATACAGCATCGTTGACAAGCGCTTCTACTTCCTCATCAATTGCCGTCAGTTCTTCCTGGGTGATATGTTGCTTGACCCTGGATGTGAAAATCTTCAGCGGATCATGTTTTTCACGCAGGCGTTGAACTTCACCTTCAGCACGGTATAACGCGGGATCGCCCTCAAAATGACCATGCCAGCGGTAGGCTTTGGCCTCAATGACGCTTGGGCCACCCCCTTCACGTGCGCGCTTGACCGCTTCTGAGGTGGCCTCATAAACGGCAAAGAAATCGGTGCCATCAACGGTCACTGCCGGTAGGCCGAAGCCAGCGGCGCGTCGGGCGATATCACGCCCACCAACGGCGTAGTCATGACCGGTCCCTTCGCCATAACCGTTGTTCTCGAAAATAAAGATGGCTGGAAGCTGGAGCACGACGGCCATATTGATGGCTTCAAAGACCAGGCCCTGATTAGAACCACCATCGCCAGTAAAAGAGACTCCGACGTTGTTGGTTTTAAGCGTTTTTGCCGTCAGCGCTGCGCCGATGGCCAATGGAGGGGCTCCACCAACGATAGCGTTCGCACCCAGCATTCCTTTCGACAGATCGGCAATGTGCATAGAGCCACCCTTACCGCGACATAACCCGCTGTCCTTACCGAATATTTCGGCCATCATGCCGTGAATGTCGCAACCTTTAGCGATACAGTGACCATGTCCACGGTGTGTTGAACCAATGAAATCAGCGCTCGTTAAATTTTCGCAGACCCCCACCGCGATGGCCTCCTCACCGGTATAAAGGTGAATGAAACCTGGGATATCGCCGCTGGTATTTTCCTGATGTAAACGCTCCTCAAATGTCCTGATCTCCCGCATCTTACGGTAAGCCTGCAATAAAGCCTGTTTGCTAAGCATCATTTAATTCTCCTCAATAAAGGTCACCCAGGCGGGGCCAACAGACAGGGAGAATGCACCCTGGCCACACCAATGCAATGAATCTACGAGTGGTTCGAGAGAGTGCGAAGCCACCTTCATGGGGGGGTAGGTGGGGGTTTTCATGCTTGAGGTCAAACTTTATAAATTTTGTGTATCAATCAAGTTTGGTAGCCCCATGTCATCCCGAGGTCTGGCGTACAATTGAAAAAAAACAAAGCGAGTAGACAACCACGGATGAAGCCATCGGATTTAAAAGGTCGCCAATCACCATCGCTGGTCTCCGGACCATTGCGGCTGACGAGAGGCTTGCCGCTCATCCTGACCAAATTCGTCCCGCCTCGCTCCGCGATACAATTGCTGGAGCGTCCACGACTTCTTCAACTTCTCAATCCAGTTCAGCGGTGCCGACTGGGTATCGTTTGTGCCGGCGCTGGATTTGGCAAAACCACGCTATTGGCGCAATGGCATCAGCATATGGTAGCCCAGGGGGAACGTATCGCCTGGCTTAGCCTTGATGAGGATGATGATGACGTATGGCAGTTTATTCCTTATCTGCTGCAGGCATTGCGTCCACTTTATGCTGATTGGGACGTTGATTTCTGGCGCGACATGGAAGAACAGAAGCTCTCCAGCTCCGAGCAGCTGCTGGCCGGGCTAATTAACCAGCTACATTATTGCCCGCACGACTTGTACCTGATTATCGACGACTTTCATGTGATTAATGATTGTGGGGTATATGAAGCCTTGGGTTATTTAATCAGGCATGCGCCTGCCGCCTTGCATTTGATCATTGGCAGCCGTTTCCACCCGAGTCTTTCTTTGGGCCAGCTGCAGGCACAGGACCAGCTGGTGGAAATCTATGATCGAGACCTGCAATTCACGCTCGAAGAAACTCAAGACTATTTTAGCCGCACGGTTGCGGTACCACTCAGCAGCCAGCATGCACAGCGGCTACAGTCTGCGACCGAGGGCTGGATCGCGGGCATGAAGATCGCTTCATTGTCCGCAGAATTGCAGAATGATCCAGAGCATTTGTTGCGCAATATTCATGGAGGAACACGGTCCATTGCCCGTTACCTGAAAGAGGTGGTACTGGATCCGCTGCCGGCAGAGGTTCTCGATTTTCTGGTGAAAACGTCATTCCTCAGCCGGTTAAATGCCGAATTATGTCATGCAGTTACAGGACGTGATGATAGTAAAGCGATGCTGGCATGGATTGAGCGACACAACCTTTTTTTGTCAGCCCTTGACGAACAAGGCTACTGGTTTCGCTACCATCCTCTGTTGCAGGAAAACCTTCGGACTATGTTGCAGCAGAGCAACGATATTGACCGCAAGCAGTTACATGAATTAGCCAGCCATTGGTTTGTCGAACAGAGACTGTGGTCTGAGGCGGTACGCCATGCACTCAGAGCAGGCAAGCCGGTGCATAGCCCCGGGCAGGATGGTGCAAGCGCTCAGTCACTGGCAGAAGAAGGGGATATAGATACCCTGATTTCCTGGATGCATCATTTACCTGCCAGTACGGATCCTTCGCGCATTGACCTGCAAATTAATCTGGCCTGGGCACTGGCGCATTATTTCCACTTTGATGAATCAAGGCAGTTGCTTGATAATCTGGATCAGATGGTAGTTAATCACCGTGATGATTTAACCCGCAGCACCTGGTGCAAATTGCGTGTTGTGCGCGCAATTTGCGAAGCCTTTGCGGAAAACATCCCAGAGAGTCTGGCAATTGTTCAGCCATTGCTGGCCGAAGTGCCCTGCGGGGATACCTGGGTTGATGGTTTGATATGCAATATTCTCAGCTATTGCCATGTTGTTAACCAGCGCTATACCGAAGCTCTGGAGGTTCAACAGCATATGCCCTCTCCAGAAAGTCCCTTAGACAATCTGTTTGTCTCGGTTTACCGCGCTTTTATCATTGCCCAGTGCCATCTTTGTCAGGGTGATCTGGAAAAAGCCGGGTGGTATGCAGAGAAAACATTGCGCCAGGCGGAATGTTATACCGGTACCCAGTCGACCAGTGGAGCGACACTGGCGCCACTGCTGGCGGAGATAGCTTACGAATGCAAGAGTCGTGACTCGCTCGATCATCTGTTAGCCGATCGGCTCGAATTGATCGATCGATTCAGTCCACCCGACGCGCTGAGTCGTTGCTATATCTATCTTGCGCGTCAGGCCTTAGATGACGATATGCCGTATGAGGCAGAGCGATTGCTGGAGCATGCGCAGCGACTTGCCGTGTCTCGCGGATGGCAACGGTTACAGGCTATGTTGTTAGCAGAGCAAGTGCGGGTACGGCTGCAGCGCGGAGATTTCACCGGCGCAGAGCAACTGCAACGACAACTTGCACAAATGGTTGCCAACTTCAGAATTGATGCCGGGCATCCATGTCAACGAGCCATCGTTCGGTATGCATCCCTTAGCCGCAGCCGCCTTCTTCTCGCCAGAGGCCAGGCGCCGCAAGCCTGCATTCTACTGGCTGAAATGGTCTCTGATCAGGAAAGTCGGGGTGACGGGTTAAGCGCAGCACGTCTACGTACGCTCTGGTCATTAGCCTTGTGGAACAGTGGCAAAACTGCGGCAGCTTGCACTACATTGCAGCCAGTACTGCAACTAGCAGAACAACAGCATCTCAAGGGCATCTTTCTTGATGCGGGTGATGCATTACAACCTTTGCTTGCCTGTATGAACGAATCCTCTTCGGTTTGTAAAGAGGAGGGAACAGGACATGGCCACTGGGTAGACAAGAGCGATCCGGCAGGAGGAACACCGTTTAATCGTGGAAGTCTCGATATTAATGGCGAACTCAGTGAGCGAGAACTTCAGGTATTACACCTGATCACCGAAGGGCAGATGAACAAAGAAATCGCTCGCTCCCTCGATATTTCTGTTGAGACGGTAAAATGGCACATCAAAAACATCTACGCGAAGCTCAGGGTGAATAGTCGTACTCAAGCAATGAGTCGGGCGCTGGAAATGAAACTACTGGGTTAACCGTTTGATAGTACGGCCCTGACATAAAATATTATTCAGATGTAATCACTAATAACTAAGTTCCTAACTGGTTGTATATTCTGAAAACAGGCGGGGTTTTCTACACATATACAGGCCACCATCCATTCTACGTAGTATCGGGACGACGCGTAGTCTCGGTTTTTCACCGCATATCGTCTCTGAAAGATGGGCAACAGGCCTGTAAAGCTATGAACGCTCGTTTTAAAATTTGTCGAAGTGTCGACTTCTGCCCATCAGAGAATATCCTGAGCAGTGTATGGCCGTTTGGGGGACCATATCTCAGCGATAAAAACATTGAGTTTAAGTGCGTTGACCCCAGGGGAAAAAGCAACCCTGGCGTAACCCCAGAGAGGAGTTTAAGGAGAGTGGTTTCTTTAACTCTTTGATTTAGATGGTGCGATAATAGGAACAACACCTATGCATTAATTTATTGATTATTAATGAAAATTATATGTTCCATCTTTGGTGATACCCCCGAAGATACCCCCAATAGATTTTTTGTGTTCATGATGTGAGATTATTACTTAATGGTAGTTCCTTTTGAACATCACTCGCTATAGCGGATGGTGGGGAAGTTCCATACTCTATGATAATATATGTTTGTATAGCGAGTTAACCTATGGAATGGAGTTTCTATGAAGAAAGAAGATGGCATCTCAAAATATAAGCTCAACAAAATAGCCACCGAATCGTTAAGAAATACTATACGACTTCATTTTGACTCTATTTTACTCTATAGAAATGGATCATATCCCAGCGCATTTCAGCTTTCCGTGTTAGCTCTTGAAGAGTTTTCAAAGGCTAACTGGGTGGATCACTATATCTGGACATCTGAAACAAATGAAGGCTATCCAAAAGTAGATTTTGAGCAGGAATGGCTTAAGCTCCTATATCAACATCCTAAAAAACAATGGAATTTTGTAGCAAGAGAAACAAATGATTATTCACCAAAATTTATATCATTAATACAAAGTAGAAAACTGGAAGAAAAAAAACAAAACTCTATATATGTTGGACTATCTCGTAGCAAGGGGAAAATAGATACAGACAGTAGAATATCCACTCCTTGGAGAATAAAACAAGGAGATGCAAAGGAAATTATTTCAATAATCAATGATGAGTTAATAAAAATATGTAAAAGAATTGAAGAAGATGAATTCTACTTTGAAGGAGGGAAAAACATGGACGATGTATTCGATTACAAAATTTATAACAACCTATTAAAATGGCCACACAAAAGTGGAATAAAAAACGAAGGGTGGAGAAATAGAAATTTCCCACAAAAATAATAAACACTTTCGAATTTCGGTTGAAAAATACATACGGCTTATCGGAATAAATAGCGAGACATGGACAGATATAATTATCTGCCCATTTATTGTCCATACAAAAATACCTATCAAACCTACAAATTATATTAAGAGTCATTCTAACATCATAGATTATTTTTTATAAGACAGCATTTCTTATATTTTTTACCGCTTCCACATAAACACTTATCATTTCTTCCAAGCTTAACTTTAAATTTCCCCCTTAATTCCTTCGAATCATAAATCATTGGCTTATCCATTTTTGCTTCTTTAACTGCAAGATCCATTTTTGTATCTTTTTGCCACGGAAAGGATAGCTTACATATCGAAGCCACCATACCAAGTCGATCAGCCTCAACCAAAACCCCAAACCATTGATTTTGCTTTGCTAAATATTTTTTTGCATTAACATGGGCCATCAATTTATTTTGAGCTGATTCTAAATCACCAGCTAATGTATGAACGGTTAGACCACCAACCCCATTTTCTAGCTGAATAGTAAAATCATGAGTAAGGTTATCCTGTATGGTTAAGTATTGTATCCTACCTACTGCCTCATTAAGCATATCGACAAACTTACCATTTCCTTTTAAAAGGATCAGGCCCAGATCTGTTAAATCATCATTAGCCAGTCGTTGAATTTTAAAAAGAAGCCTACCAAAGAATCCTGATGTATATTTTTGCAAAATGCCTTTTGGTGTTCCACTACCGGGCAGTGCTAATCTTCGTACCATAAAAGCAGCATCTAAGTCAGAAGCAATATCATCCGCTAGATGCATAAAGGTCATATCATTCTCAATCCATAAATTATATTTTAAATGCATGGATAGAAGAACAATTTCTGTGCTCGCCATTAGAGCGTCATGATAACCAGTACGGCGGTCAACAAAACTCAAGAAAAATAAAGGCTCCGAAAGAAACTCAGTAAGAATATCTAAGAAAAAAATATCCATAATATATGGTGCTTTTAAATGTTCTGTTTTCTCATATTTAAGATGAAGTCGACACTGAAAAGCTAAGGACGGATAACTCTCAGATGTTATACAAACTGGGTAGCAAGATGTAGGCCGATCTTTAAATTCTACCAAATTTCCACTTGCATCCTTAAAGTGAACCCCCGCTTCCATAAGAGCATTGGAGCATTCTATCGCCTGATCATAAGCGTTCTGAAATCCCTTAGTGAAATCATCTTTAACAATCTCAGCTTGTCCTTTTCTTGAGGAAAGCGTCATACCTTTAGATTTTGCTTGTACGATTAAATATTTACTCCCGAATTTAACGAGTATATCGATCTCACCAATTTTCTCTGCCGCATTTTTAAAAATATCAATATTTACATAGACGTTTTCTCTTCCAAAAACAGATACTAATTTATTATATGTGAATGCCTCAGTGAAATTTCCTCTATGCTCATCAGCAAACTTGCGATACGATTTATCTTCACGCATCCAAAATATTGGGCTTTCATACATTGATTGAGCAAGTGATGTTAACTGGAATAAATAATATTTATCATTTAGACATACAATAGGCTTTGCATTAATAATATTAAAATCATCTATTGAGCTAAACGATGTGTTATCATCTTTTGAACTTGTACTAAAAATAGTCAAAAAAGCAATTACTATTTCCTTTGACTGTTTAGATAAACGAATTAGCTCATCAACATTTATTTCATGAAACTGAAGGCGAGATTCTTTATGACTTATTAATTCGCTACGTGATGCAATGGAGTTAAGATTTTCATTAAGCATTTCATTAATAGCTCGATATATTGTATAAGCATCATTCATATCGAAACCAACATGATCACGGAGCCATACTTCATCTTCTATATAACGTTCTCTTGCGAATGATGCAAATTGAAACTCAAATGCCTGCTCAGCACTATAAAATATAAACTCACGAACAACATCTTTTTCCGTAAAAAAACTTTCAAACGAAAGTTTCGGATTCTCAAGAGAGAAATTTTTCATTCCTGAAGTTTTTATGGCCTCATGAATATCTTTTAAAATTTGTTCAGCAGAATCAACATATTGAGTTAGCTTATCGCTGCTTATTTCTACTGCATTATAACCGGACTTGAGCATCAACCCATGCAGTAGTGATAACTCAGTTTTAATCAATCGGTCAGATGAAGTTAGATGGTTCAAATCATCAGTTTCCAATCCTCCTTGGAAACCTATTGTACAGTCTCTTAGGCATAAATATGAATACGCATGAATAAAACCGTCTTGTTTACAAAGTTCCTCTAACTCTAAAAATTTCGCTTGCTCATTATTCATTATTGTCTCCAAATATTTTATTCAGCAATGCCAACGATTATAAACAGCAGGGGAGTGGTTTTTTCAAGAAACTATGTAACTTTTGATAAATTTAGTCAAGTTTAAAATGACAACTAAATTAGACTATATTGGTATATACTGGTAAAAAGTAATTAATTAGACAAATTGCTTTTTAAAGGAATACTTATTCCTTTAATTCATCATCGATGAATGTGCGGTAAAATGTAATTTTAGAAATGACCACATACATTTAAAGTTAATGCATATGATAATTTCTTGATGATACTAAATGCAGATTAACTCATGATTTAAAACCTCTTTGATTGAAAAATATAAACTTGTCCTGATTTTTTTGTTCTAGATATCCATCTTTTAGATTTCCTTTTAACTTAGATTTAAATCTATTTTCATAGTACACTATATATGACGTTTTTTTCATTATTTTTTCTTCAATCACTTTTTCTTTATTCCTTGGCTGAATAACAGGTTTTTTTATACCTAAACGTTCTCTTACCTCTTCGATCTTAACTGCTCTACTATTGAAATTGCTACGGCCTTTGAGTCTAAATTGATGGGTAGCTGTTGTTGCTGTTTCTGCATGATAAAGTATCCTACTGATAGAACCACCAATATATGTATTACTCCTACCACCGAGGCCACTTTTATTATAAGTTTTGATTGGTTCTTTATTGTGTTGTTTTTTAACTCTGTTGCGTATTTGTGCAGCTTTTTGTGTTGTTCTTCTAACTTTAGAGCTTGTTGGTCTATTATATTTTTTGCTGAGTTTAAAGCTGTAGTTGTTGTTTCTAACGAGTTGTTCACCATTGTTAGTGTCTGCTGTGTCTGATTCAATGCTGTGCTGACTGATTCTGATAATATCATCATCGATTCGGTCAGTGGCTCTACTGTCATTGATATTTGGTTCAATAAGTGATCGTCCAATACTATTTGGTTCATCATCTTTTCTTGCTGAGAAACTTCTAACGAGTTCATTATCTCTATTTTTGTCATATTTCACCTTTGTTTTAATAGTGTTCCAACTGAATTTTTTACCAAGAGATGATCCCTTGAAGAAAATATTTTTTTCATTATTTTTGATACCAAATGACACTCCGGCGACGTTGCCAGTAGAAGCAACGTTAAAGGCCGGCTCGATGCCTACAGCCTGCAGACGTTCCAAGAACGTAGACAAATCAGGCTTACCGACTAAAGCCGCTTGTAGTGCGTTCTGTAGCACTAAACGGGCTGGTTTCTCTCCTGTACGTAGGGCTTGCTCGATCTCGTTCTTAGTTGGTGCTGATACGTCTGATTTTTGCCCCTGCAAGCTCTTGGTAATCGTTAAGCTGTGCTTTATCTCCAAACGTTCACAAGCTGCTATTGTATTAAATGCTGAGTGCTGACCGTGCCATACAGAACCATCAAGGCCGATCCTGTTTGCCACTATATGGATATGGTCTTGATCTGTATCTTTATGACGCACACAAATATATTGATGTTTTTCTATATCAATACTCATTTCTTTCAAATAGTCTTTTGCTATCTCTTGCCATTTTTCATCTGTTAAATGTTCATTCTTGGGAAGAGATAAAAAGGCGTGAAAAACTGGTTTTTTTATATCAGGTCTAAAACTGCTTACAGCTTTGAACTCATCAGTTAAATCACTAACATTATTTTTATCTGCTGACATATTACTACAAATGAAATCGTGATCATCTTTTAATATATAATCAACTCTATTTTTAAATGATCTTCCTGTTTTAGCCACATTTCCTTTCATACGGTATAAACCTCACAAGCTTTTAATATCCTTTTCATAAGTTGCTTTATGGCAAAGTTAGCTTCTGCGGCTACAGATTGTTTAAAGTCTTCATTCGTATTAAGCTTTTTAGCAATCTGATTTATATTATTACCTTGATGTTGTATTTCCCTATATAACGATTGCTCAAACTCAGGCATTTTTCTTTTTATTACTGGTTCAGAGTTTAATATTTCTCTTCGGATGTAATGGCCTCTCTCAAGGCCGGATGCTTCAACAAGCTCTTTTAAATATTCAAACTCTGCTTTGTTTACTCTAAACTGTATAGATATATCTCTGCGTTCGTCGTGATTTAATTCTATACGCCCTCTTTTTCTATCTGTTCGCATTCTTTATTCCTCTGGATAATGTAATCATCTGTTGCTCTTATGTAGTCGTTATCATTTTCAATAATTAATGCTTCAATAAGCTCATCAGCTTTATTCTCTTGTATATATCTATGAGCCACAAAATAACATAAATCTCGCTCATCACTATTGATTTCATTAAATGGTATATCTTTGTTTTGTTCTATGTAATAAAAAAATCTTGCCAGTATTTCGAGCTTATATTCTATAGTCATACTATTCATTAAGTTTTCTACATTCATATTCTATTATTCCTTTTATATTTAATCAGTGCTTTTTTATCTATCATTTTTCTAACTTCTGATATTGCTTGCTTTGCTTCGCTTGAAGTGTTTGTTTTTCCAGTACAGCTACGGATCATAAAACCTCCCAACATAATACAAAGTATTACCATTGCTACAGACATAATCATCATAATATTCTTTTCTCCCTGCCTAAAAATCTAAATAGTGTATTATAAGAACCTACTAATGAAATATCTTCAAACCACAATATGATATTTTCAGCTAAAGCAACCTTAGCCCTATTTGATAATTTATTTATTATCTCCACTACTTCGTTTAAATCTTTTATTTCAACTTCTCTATTTGCTTCTTCTCTTGCCTCACCTAAAAAATAGATACTCGCTTCAAGATAATACCTTAAATAATCCAAGTCATAATGTTCATATTTCACAAACTCTTTTTTTGTGTCATCATCACCCAGTATGGCATTAGTTAAATATTGATAATGCTCAAATAAAATTTTCCCATCTATGTTATTTATAAAATTTAAATCATCATTCATTTTAAATACTCCTATAATATTAAACTGTATGGTTTGCCGCCAACCCTTGATAGGGTGATTAGGCGGAAGGGTAGATCTTTTTTCAACCCTCCGAACGAAGTGAGAGGGGGCAATCCGAAGGATTGGGTAAATAGCGGATACGCTATTACACCTTGCCTCAGTTTCCGAACGCTAAAAAATAAAAGCTGAACTCAACTGATATTTAAATAAATAACCGATCTAAAAAACTAGTCAATAGCGGCTACATAAATAAATACACTGCACGATAAATAAAATGCAAATAAAAGACAGGGTAAATAATATATTGTCTTTATGTCAACTTTGGGGGAAATCGTCAAGGGCTAAATCGTGGGGTCCCGCTTGCGGGTTCCGATTTAGTGCTTGATGATATAGAGGAGGAAATAAAATTTATATGGGTGATGGTTCGACACTTCGAGCCATCACCTTGGAAGACGTATTTTACATTCTCCTTCTGAAAGAAATCCTGTCAGAAAAAGCTAACTTGCTAATAATAAACCCAACAATCGCAATGACAAATAAACTAATATTACCAGCCATTATTCCTGAACTCATACCGATCAAAACTGATAATATTAAGGTGCTGAATACTATTAAAAATACACACCAACCCGGCGGAGCACCGTATAATACAGTTGCTTGACATCCAGTGCATACGTGAACCCCTTTCTGACTTTCTTTTAGACAGTATGGGCATTGAATGGTATTATTTTCCATTTCCTATTCCTCTAATCTTTCTTAAAAACCGCACCTTGGTAAACAACTCCATCTTTGACTTTTTCGATTTTAAAAGTCCAAGATCCGAGATTTTTGTTTTGCGTTTTGGCGATATAGATGGGTTTCTTGCTTTCATCCCAGCTTTTAACGGTAAAAACACCATCGCGAAACTTGATCACATCTTTCTGAATATCAAGCCTGACGCCGAACTGTTGATTAACATAGTTGCCATAGATGCCATCATCGCCACACCCTGCTAGCAGGACGGCAAGACCTGCCACTAACATAAATTTCCGCATACCTTTTCCTTCACCAATAGCACAGATCTACGATTGACCTGTAAACGCCTTAGGATTCAATTATTTTCATGTCTAGTCATATCGTTTGTACCGATCGAAAAAATAAACAATGATAGATAAAAACTATCAAAACATAATAACCGATCGTTAAAATCAATTAATAACGATCGATTTAGCGCCTTTTGATTGTTAAAACCTATCAATACTAACATATCGATCTTTTATACCGATCTATTTCTGTTAAGGATTTGGATCTTGAACGGACAACAGCGGGAAAAGTTCTATGGTGGGATATCTGGAACGAGACTTTTTTTATTTTTTTTAGATATATTTTCCTTTTTACTTTATTAGCCCTCGTTTTATAGTTTTTTTGATCTAGCTCTGCTTTATATTTTATTAGTGCCATATAAAACAAGGCACCTTTACTATAAATAAACTTAGCTTTACTGAGAGCTATATACTGCCTTGTGTTCGCCCCCGAAAATGGGACTTCACCCAAGGCTTCGCCTCCTGAAATTTTCAACTTATTTTGTTGAAAATCTATCAAGATTGGCGAAAACCAAGATGAAAAATATGACTTCACCCAAGTTGATCTGGCTTAAAGCTCTACATCGTTTCCAATGTAGGACACCCTACGACACCCCCAGATTCGTTCATGCAGATTAATGTATTGTTATCCCCTATTTATGCTTTCAACAAAGGTAGGGCTTTCTCATAGCTATTCCATATACAACTTCACTTATCTGTTTAGAACTTCGCTTCGGGTTGGTATTACGTCGCTCCCCCTTCTATACCTACAATCAACAAAACATACGGACATCTCTCATTAGCGACTCGCGCTCAATTGCTCCACATATGCAGACCTGATACAAAGGTTTATAATTTGATTGCTTTTGAGGACATTAAAGATTCTGGAAATGGTATTCAAAAGACTTGTAAAAAGCTCAGATTTAGATTTGACAAATATGAAAAGATTATTTAATACTTTATTATATTTGTAATCACGTTAATCCTCTAACTGATTACAAGACTTAAAAAAGTCAGCGAAAACTTTTTTAGTCCTTAAAAAGTCAGATTTAACATCTGGCTTTTTTTGTATCTTTACTTTTTATAGATCTTATATTTTAATAGTCAATAGCAAGATAGGAGATATTTCAAAAAATCATTTTGGTTAACGATAGCAGACTTAATAAAGGTCAGATATATATCTGACCTTTTGCTTAAGATATAAATATTATTCATATAAAATCTCTAAACGCTATACAATCCATTTTGATATGTTTTATTTTCACATATAACAAATCATAATGGCCTCTGTATGCATACACATTATATTTATTCTAACCTCTTCAAAATCTATGTATCTATGCTGACTTTGATCAATACTCTTCTTCGTTTTTTCAATAATATCATCGTAAACGGTTTCCATATAATATTTATCAGTAAATAGATCGAATACTTCATTAGCAGGCTTCGCAAGCACTTTCTTGGTAAAGCGAGAGTATTCTAACAATGCTGTAAGTTCTGCTGAGTTCTGACTATTACATTTATTTTCTTTTTTCATTTTTGGTTCCTTATTTAATCGTTAAGTAAATATCCCCCTACACTTTCATGTATTATTTAAAAGGGATTGTTGTATTTTATAAATATATGTTTATATTGCTTTCACATACTACCCATATATTATTATGCAGCTGTATTACGTGATGAATAGATCAGTTGTTCAATCCATTCATCAATCTCACTTTCAACAAAGGCACTGGCTCTTATTCCAATCTTAATCGGCTTAGGGAAATCCCCCTTACTAATAAGTCTATAGATCCATGCTTTGCTAAATCCTGTTTTATTGATCACTTCCGGCATGCGAATAAGTTTTTTTGTTGTCATATATTTCTCCGTTGTTGTTTTGATGAATGTAGTATCTTCAGATCGCTTATGACGTTCAACCCTCGGAAAATCAGAATTGAACTCGAATTGAGTGTTTTTCATACAAAAACAGATGAAATGGCGGGAGAGCTGTCACTGGGCGGGGTGTAGAGCGATTTAGCAATAAGTGCTATTTATTTTCCTGTTTCAAGGTATTTTATAATTTTCATATTAATCAATTACTTAATAAACATCAGTTTAAATTCTGACTTAATTCTTATCTGCATTAGCCAAGAAAAAGGGCTATGGCCGTTAAGACATAACCCTTCTTTCATCAGCAGTTATCCTTACCCACGCCGATCAAACGCTCCCTGCACCACATTGCTTCCGTTCTCAAGGCTTACCATGTAGTCGGCATACCATTGCAGCATCTCACGTCTACCATCGAGGTATTGCGCATGGTTGTAGGTGCCACGGATAGCATTCTTATCAACATGCGCCAGTTGGGTTTCAATCCATGCGGTGTTATAGCCCTGTTCATGAAGAACGGTGCTCATGGTATGACGGAAGCCGTGACCCGTAACCCGGCCTGTATAGCCAATTCGCTTAAATACCTGATTGATACTGGCTTCGCTCATGGTCTTACTTGGGTCATTGCGGCCCGGAAACAGTAAAGGAAATTGCCCCGTCATTGCTCTGATCTGTTCGATAATGTCTAACGCTTGGGTAGATAGCGGGATGATATGAGGACGGCGCATTTTCATGCGTTCAGCAGAAATTTCCCATAGCGCTTTCTCGGAATCGATTTCCGACCATAAGGCACCACGCAATTCACCCGTTCTTAGGCCAGTAAGGATCAACAATCTCGCTGCCAGCACCATCAATTCACTACCAGAGTAGCCAGCAAGGGCTTTAAAAAAGGCAGGAAGCTCTTCGGTGGTCAAGAACGGGTAATGTGTAGATTCATGCCCCTGCATGGCACTGGTGAGATCAGGCGCGGGATTATACTCGGCTCTGCCTGTCACGATGGCATAGCGAAACACTTCACCACATCGTTGGCGCACTTTCTTTGCTTTCTCTGTTGCACCTCTGGCTTCAATTTTTTTAAGCACATTAAGAAGCTCTAATGGCTTAATGTCCGCAACAGGCCGTTGACCAAGAAAAGGAAAAATATCTTTATTGAAAGCTTCGAGAATGTCAGAGGCATACCCCACTGACCATTTTTTCACTTTCATGCTGTGCCATTCGAGCGCAATTTGCTGAAAGGTGTTTTTGACCTGCGCTTCACGTTCAGCTTTATGTTCTTTCTTAAGCTCTAAGGGATCGATACCCCCAGCGATACCTTTTCGAGCGTCATCACGTTTTGCTCTGGCATCAGCCAAAGACACATCGGGATATACCCCCAGAGCCAATAACTTTTCCTTTCCATCGATACGATACTTCAAACGCCAGTAGCGTGACCCGTTGGTTTTAACCAATAAGTAGAGGCCACCACCATCAGCCATCTTGTAGGGTTTCTCTTTGGGCTTGGCAGTCTCGACCTGTCTGGCATTGAGCTTCATCTGGGGGTATCTCCTTTAGACCGAACAGCGAATACCCCCATTGATACCCCCAACTCACCGTAGATTTCTGTGAACGTGAGTAGACGAGCAGAGACAATAAGGGCCGTGAAACCGCGTATTATAAGGGTTTAAAGGGTGTTTGAGTAGACTTGGGGAGACGTTAAAATAGGTAGGATGGTGCCGATAATAGGAGTCGAACCTACGACCTTCGCAGACTCTAATGAATTATCTACAAAGCCTAGCTAACTGATTGATTAAACTTAGTTAATTAGACTTTTCACCAGCAACAAAAGGTATATATCAACCCTGAAACTGCCCCGACAAAATATCAGGGGTTTACATGACTTACAAGCGTGACAGATATCTGATTCTTGACCATTGTGGGGTTTACATGGTGCGAATCGTTATACCGTCCTACATGAAGGCTTACTTCAACGGTAAGCGCTACTACATGAAATCCACAGCCACCAAAGATATCAGGCAAGCAAGGCTTTTCAGGGATGCTGTAGCGGTAGAGTTCATCAAGCTAAGGGAACAGCTTAAGCCAAAACAAAACGGCTCAAAGGTTGAGCAGATAATCAATGAACTGCGTGGTATCAGCAACTTTGCAAAAGAATCACCAGTGAATTATGGGGCTAATATCGAGCGCTGTCCTACACTAATACAAATACGTGACCTTTATTTGCTGCAATATAGCGATAAACGCAAACTAACAACGCTATCAAAGATAACTAAAGCCGTTGAGTTAATTCTTTCTCACATTAAACAGCGTGATTCACAGCTTCAGGATATTAACAGAACGGTAGTAACCGGATGGCTTGACCAACTGAAAAAAGAGAAAGCAACTCAAACGCTACAAAACTATATAAGCGCACTGGCTCAACTGTTCGATTTTGCAAAGAATCGTTATCACGATGCACCTAAAGATAATCCTTTCAGAGGGCACAGGTTAGAGGCCAAAAGTTCACATGATAGTTATGAACCTTTCCTTATTTCTGAGTTAAGCAAGGTCTTTGAGTTACTTAATGAAGAAATGAAACAGGTTACCTTAATTGGTCTTTATTCAGGGATGAGATTGAATGAAATTTGTAGCCTCACCACTGATGATATTGTGACAGAGGAAAACGTAAGGTGTTTACGCATCTCAAAAGGCAAAACAAAGAATGCTGCCCGATTGGTTCCCATTCATCCTTCAATTAACGGACTTATTGACACGCTGATTCAAAACCATACGAATAAGTTTCTTTTCAGACATGCAGCGTTAACAGACAGGGCTGATGGTAAGCGCTCTACATGGCATACACAGCAATTCACCAGAGCAAAGAGAAAGGCTTTAGGCGAGAAGGAAACGGAGACGAAGGTCTTTCACTCGTTGCGTGGGATGTTCATCACCGAACTTGACCGCCTCAAAGTGCCTGAAGACCGGATAGCGCTTCTTGTAGGCCATGAGCGGGGGAGTACAGAGTCTTTCAAGACTTACAGTCAAGGGGCTTCACTCAAAGAACTTGCTCAGTACGTGGAAAAGGTCAATTTTGAGACCCTGTAAATAATTCTGTGTAATTGCCATCCGATTAAAGGTGGTCGCTCAGGC
>NZ_PIBO01000018.1:0-88072 GCF_002806725.1 Raoultella sp. T31 | reverse complement strand
AACCGTGAGGCTTAACCTTACAACGCCGAAGCTGTTTTGGCGGAGAGAGAAGATTTTCAGCTTAGATTCAGAGTTGAGTACGCAGTAATGTGCGCAGCAGCAACACGGCTGATGCGATAAAGGACTGCGTACTGAGCACAAAGAATTTGCCTGGCGGCACTAGCGCGGTGGTCCCACCTGACCCCATGCCGAACTCAGAAGTGAAACGCCGTAGCGCCGATGGTAGTGTGGGGTCTCCCCATGTGAGAGTAGGGAACTGCCAGGCATCAAATAAAGCAGAAGGCCCGGTCGAAAGACCGGGCCTTTTGTTTTGTCTGGTGTTTATGGCGAAAGCAGCCCGTCCTCACGGACGGGCTTTTTGCGTTTTTGTCCCGATAATCCGTCAGTCAGGCGTCTGGCAGCAATCTGTTTGTTCAGACGACATAAAAGCCTGCCATGACCACCTCCCCACCATATTTTACTTTATTCCTGTTCAATATCTCCCTTCTTTTTTGCCACTGTCTCGATTAATGGAAAATATTATTCTCGGGACTTATTAATGATGGCAGAATATAAAATCAAAAATCCATTTTTATATTCAGAAGTATTTTTTTTGATTTATATTTTAAATTTAATTCATTATTTATCAATATGTTAGATTAATTTCTCATGTTTGACGATACGTGCTGTTGTAACTGGACTTTAGTGGGTAAATGTTTTAGTGTCATTAACAGTTTGTTAACTCGATCGAGTTCGTGTCACGGTAATATCGATATAATGTAGCGCGTACGATCTATATTAATGCTATCCCGATGTCGCTGAGATCCCTTCACCCGACGCAGTCCGATGGGGGTGGCATCAAGGTTATCGAGCGGCACGATGAGAATATTAATGAAGATCCTTTTAAAATGGTCGCCTTTGCGCCAGTTCATCCGTTACCTGCAGGAACGCTTCACCTTTTTGGTTCTGCTGTGCTGGCCGGCGATTATCTGGGTTGTTTGTCGGGTGTGCGTCTGGGCCGTTGACAGCGTAATGCTGTTGATGGGTAAACCGCTAAGCGAATCCTTTACCGTCTACCTGCAACCGCTGATGACGTTCAGCGCGTTAGTGCGGATTTCTCTGAGCTGGGTGGTTCTGCTCTTTATCCTGTTCGGCATGGCGATGGGTTTTACCTGGCTGCTACGTCGCGTGATCAACCGCAAGCACTAACCACGTCCTTATCGCCGGTGGCCGCCACTGATGCCACCGCGTCCATTGCCGCAAATGCCCGGACGGGAGAAGGTTAAGCCCGGTTGCTGCATTTTTAATCTGGTTGACCAGAGCGAACTGTTGTATTATTTGCGGCCTTGAAAATAGACCTGTATCGACGAGTGCTTTATTCAATGAGCGATGAAAGCAAGAAATATATCTCCGTTATTTTTAAGGAATGGTTACCGTTGTATGACGGTCTGACGCCGGAAGTGAAGGCGATTCTTAAAAATATTGCCGCTGAGCAGTCTGAAGCTCTGGCCACTCGTTTTTATGACTTCATTTTCCAGGATCCCGATATCGCCCGCCACCTGACTTACGATCTGGTTCAGGAACGTCTTAGTCGTTCTCTGGCCGTGTGGGTCAACGATATTTTGACCAGCGAGAAAGAGCAGCTGCAGGCGCTGGCAGAAAGGCAATACCATATCGGCAGTATTCATGCGCGCATCGGTATCCCCGCCGAGGCTGTACTGCGCGGCGCCCGCCAGCTTAAGGCCGGGCTGATTGAGTATGTGCGGGATAACGATAAAATTGACTACCAGAATGGTCTTGCAACCATCCGCTACGCGGTGATGGCGATTACTATGGCGATCGAGATGATGTGCCATGCCTACACCTTGTCGCACTATCGGGCGACGAAAAATGAAGAAGCCTATCGTCTGTATAGCCTGATGGATAATGTGCCAATGGAATATGGCAAACAGCAGGCCTCGCTCTCCGGTTGGGAGAATAGCGCGATTTATAATATCGTCAGTGAAAACCGGGCCGATATTAACGGGACGTTATTATCTGAATCAGAGTTTGGCCTGTGGTTCCGTCATAAATGCGTTCGTTATTTTAATAAGAATGCGCAGATGGAAGAGATAGCCGACTTGATTGCGCAGGTAGACAATTATATCACCGGCTGGAAATCCTCAGACAGCGGCGCAGAATATAAAAATACGCAAGCTTTGCTCCAGAGTATCCACATCCATTGCCAGAAAATCAGCAGTCAGCTCGGGATTATCTTCAGCAGTCTGTCGCAGATGCAAAACGGCAAAGACTCCCTGACCAGCCTGCTCAACCGCCGCTATCTGCCGGTGGTCCTCAAGCATGAGGTCACGCTCGCCATGGAACATGAACTGCCGATGACGGTGGCGATTGTGGATATCGACCATTTTAAAGAGATTAATGATAGCTGGGGTCATATGGTGGGCGACCGGGCAATCAAGCACGTTGCCGACCTGCTCAGCAATAACATCCGCTCCAGCGATTATATCTTTCGCTATGGTGGTGAAGAGTTTCTGCTGGTTCTGGTGGAAACCGGCGCGGCTGAAGCCTTTGCGCTCCTTGAACGCTTACGTAAAAGCATCAGCCAGCTGCCGTTTAACGTCGGGGGCGAGACGAATATCGCCATTACCACCAGTACGGGCTATGCCGTGCATACCGGTCACCCGGATTACAACCGGCTGCTGCGCAATGCTGACAGCGCGCTGTACGTGGCCAAGCGCAGCGGGCGCGATTGCGTGAAGATGCATCAGGATGAGCAGGGCCCGCAGCATTAAAGCGTCGCCCCCCGGCGCTCAGAACAGGACCGGCAATCCTAATCCACGCATCACCTCATGCAACGTTTGCTGCGTGAGGCGATGCGCCCGCTCACTACCCTGACGCAGCAGCTCCAGCAACATGCCTTTATCCGCAATATACGTCGCCCGGCGTTGGCGAATGGGCGCCAGCAGCGTCTGCAGACACTCCTCCAGCTCGTTTTTACACTGTCGATCGCCCAGCCCGCCGCGTTGATAATGCGCTTTCATCCCGGCGACAAAGGCAGGATCGGGATGAAAAGCATCAAGGTAAGTAAAGACAACGTTGCCTTCGATTCGGCCAGGATCGCTGACCCGCAGATGGTTCGGGTCGGTATACATAGCGCCGACCGCGCGGTGAATCTGCTCTTCGCTGGCCGAAAGCGTGAGCGTATTACCCAGCGATTTTGACATCTTGGCGCCGCCGTCAATGCCCGGCAGACGGCTGACATCGCTGAGCAGCGCCCGGCAGTGCTGCAACACCGGCGTCGTGGTCAGGCTATTCATTTTGTGGACGATCTCATTGGTCTGTTCGATCATCGGCAGCTGATCGTCGCCAACCGGTACCAGACCGGCCTTAAACGCGGTGATATCGGCCGCCTGGCTGATAGGGTAGGCCAGAAAGCCGACCGGTAGCGAACGGGAGAAGCCCTTCTGGGCGATTTCATTTTTGACCGTCGGGTTACGCTCGACGCGGGCGACGGTGACGATATTCATATACAGCGCGCTCAGCTCCGCCAGGGCGGGAAGCGCCGATTGCAGGCAAATCGTGGTTTTGTGCGGATCGATACCTACCGCCAGATAATCGGCCATCACCTCAAAGATATTGCTGCTGATTTTCTGCGGGTCGCTGCCGTTATCGGTTAACCCCTGCAGATCGGCGATGAGGATAAACTGTTGATGGTCGTGCTGCAGCTGCACGCGCTGGCGTAGCGATCCGACGTAGTGACCGAGATGCAGCTGGCCGGTGGGGCGATCGCCGGTAAGAATGGTCGGGTGGGTGTTCATCAGAGACTCCTTACGTTGCTGTTAAGCCGAAAGACGTCGCTGAGAAACAATAAAGCCGCCTTCCGGCGGCTTTAAAAATGGAAATGTGAATCGTGCCGCCTGTTATGCAGGCAGCCACCAACGATACGGGCGGGCAATGACGACGATTCTGTTCATCGGACTATCCTGCCACGAAAAGCGGCGACAGTGAAAGCGGTTTTTTATTGCGGCGATATGGCTTATCGAGTGAGGTTTTTGCGCCCTCATGGAACTCAATGAAGGCGCAGGCCGGGTTTACATGCTGGAGAAGACGTTCATGATGATGCCGCCGGAAATAATCAACACCATGGCGAGGATCGCCGGCAGATCCGGTTTTTGTTTGTAGAGGATCATCGAGCAGATGGTGACGCCGACGATGCCAAAGCCGCACCATAGCGAGTAGGCGACGCCCACCGGGATCGTGCTCATCGCGCGAGTGAGGGCGAAGTAGCACAGGCCGTAGGCGCAGACCACCAGCACCGATGGCGCCAGTTTGCTAAAGCCGTTGGTCTTTTTGATCATCGAGGTCCCGGTGATTTCGGAGCCGATAGACAGCGCCAGCCATAAAAATCCGAGGTTAAACATATGCGATTCCTTTTTTGTTAGTTGGCGACTTTTTTATTCAGGGATGAGGCTGAATCAGCCGGTTCAGCAGGCGTTTCTTCGCTCTCTTCGCTACCCATTTTGGAAAACAGGTTCATGATAACGATACCGGCGGCAATAATGGCCATACCGATAATCGCCGCGGTATCCGGATGCTGGCCGTAAAACGCCATCCCCAGCGTTGAAACCACCAGAATCCCGGTACCGGACCAGGTGGCGTACGCCAGACCAACGGGAATATCTTTCACCGCGCGGGATAGCGAGTAGTAGCAGGTGCAATAGAGGACGATCAGCAGCCCGAGCAGCAGCATTTTGGTGGTCCCTTCGCTGCTACCGAACATTTTCAGGGTCGAAGTGGCCGAGGTTTCCGAAAGGATAACCAACAGCATCCATAGCCAGCATTTTGTTTTGGAAGACATAATAAACTCCGGATCTATTTATTAAGGTAGGGTTCTTTTTTTCTGTTTTTCAAAAAATCGATAGCGGCATCGGTTAACTGCGCGTCGGGTGCGCAGACCAGCGCCGGATTATTCACGATGTCTGTGACAGTGAGATAACGCCGCGCGCTGAGGGTCGGGGCCTGAGCGGGCGCCTTGGTTCCCGCAGCCAGCTGCGCCAGCAGCTCATTCATGGTGCACAGCGTCACACCGCATGCCGTCAGCCGCGTCAACGTGGACTGCATATGTCCGGCATAGGGCGTCGTGCTATCTGCTCCGCGCAGCTGGTTTAGCTCGCTGGCCGGGTCGCAGTGATAGCGCAGCGCCAGCACCGGCAGGCCGGCAAGCAGAACGTCATGCAATCGTCTGGCTTGCGGGTTTTGCAAGATACCGTTAAGCAGATCGGCCGCCAGCGGATAGTCGAGAAACGGTACCACCACGGCGCGCCAGCTCTCTGAAGACAGCGCTTCTTGCCAGGCGTTGCACGGCAGCGTTTCACCGATCGCCTGCCACTGCGCGGCATCCTGCACGTTTTCGTCCAGCGCCAACTGCAGACGCTGCCCGCATCCCGCAAGACGGCTGCGGATGGCCTGGCGATAGCCCGCGGCCGGGCCAACCATCACCAGCACCGGCGGCCGCAGCCTGTGGATCATTCGCGTGACCAGACGGTCGATCTCTTCATCGGTCATGGCGGCCTCCGTTAAGCGATGAGCGTGACCTGCGCGCCGTTTTTCAGTCCGGCGGCGTTGGCCTCTTCGGTATCAATATGGAACTCCAGCACGAAGTCTTCGCGCACCCGCACCACCACTTCATCGAAGGTCAGCTGGCGTTCGCCGTGACTGCGGACGCTCACCTTCTGGCCGTTGGCGACGTTCAACTGCCGCGCATCCTGCGGCGACATATGGATATGCCGCCAGGCGCAGATCACCTGAGAGCGCAGTTCAACGTGGCCTGCCGGGCCGATCAGCAGCGCGTTGCCCGCATTATCCAGCTGGCCGGATTCGCGCACCGGCGCTTTAATGCCGAGAGTAAAGCAGTCGGCGCGCGAGATTTCCAGTTGAGTGACCGGTCGGGTCGGTCCGAGGACGCGAACCTGGGCGAGCGAACCCTTCGGACCGACGACGGTCACGCACTCCTGGGCGGCAAACTGCCCCGGCTGGCGCAGGGGTTTAAACGGCGTCAGCGCATAACCCTGGCCAAACAGCGCCTCGACATCCCGCTGTGACAGATGGACGTGGCGGTTAGAGATACCGACCGGGATATCGGGCGCGGAGCTCGTCAGCCGGGTGGCGATTTTTTCATGGAGCAGGGTATCGATCATGCCTTTTTCCCTTTCTTCATCGCGGCATTTTTATCTTCCGGCTCGCCCGACGCCGGCGGAGAGGGCGGCGTTTGCGGTCCGACTTTTTCGGCGGGCGCCGACACACCGTGTTGCGCCTCAGCATTTTTCACATCGGCGTGGCTGGCGAGCGGTTTTGCCTGCGGGCGGCCTTTCAGATGGCTCAGCGCTACCACCACGCTGGGTTCCGGACGGGCGATGACCAGCGACTTGACGCATTGCGCCGCGCCCGCCACCTCGACGCCGCGCTCAATGGCGGTGTGGATGGCGCTGATCTCGCCTTCGAAGCAGACGCTGACCAGCCCCGATCCGATTTTGCGATAGCCAATGCAGGTCACGCCCGCAGCTTTACAGGCGGCGTCTACGGCCTGAATGGCGGCGACCAGCCCTCGCGTTTCAATTACGCCTAAACTTTTCATGTCGGCTCCTGTTAATGGCGGACTAAGCGAATATCAAAATCAAACTGTGTAAAGAACGTCTCCAGCTGGTTCAGCTCTTCGGGCGAATAAGACGGGTCCTGGGTAATGGGGTAGGGCATATCGAGGCGCTCATATTTTTTGCGGCCCAGCTGGTGGTACGGCAGCATATCGATGCGGCGGATATTTCCGCGCTTCGCCAGTTTCTGCACGTAATCAATAGCCCCGGTAATGGCATCGAATGAGTCGTTATAGCCGCGAACCAGCGGCATACGAATAATCACGTTGGCGCCGGAATCCACCAGCCATTCCAGATTGCGGCGAATACCTTCGTTGCCAATGCCAAATAACGCTTTATGGTGTTCGCTGTTTATTTGCTTAATATCGAATAAGAAGGTGTCGGTCACCGGCGCCAGCTTTTGATAATTAGCCAGCGGCGTGGTGCCCTGGGTTTCGATAGCGGTATTGAGCATCATCTTTTTGCATTCGCTGAACAGCGCCACAGCGAAATCGGTTTGCAGGCTCATTTCGCCGCCGCCAATGGTCACGCCGCCGCCGGAAGCGATGTAGAAGTCATAATCTTGCATGATGATGTCCATCAGCTCGCTGACGGTGACGTCTTTACCCATAATATCCAGCGCGTTCTGGGTGCAAATCTCTTCGCATTTGCGGCAGCCAATACAGTCTTTATGACGGTCGACAAAATGCTTCATCTCGCCGTTTTCTGCTGCCCGATAGTGAATGCCGGCCGGGCAGACGTTGACGCAGTCGCCGCAGTTAATGCATTTATCCTGCGAGAACATCACCTGGAACTGACTGTTCAGCCCTTCCGGGTTGGCGCACCACGGGCAGCGTATATTGCAGCCTTTGAAAAAAACCAGCGTGCGAATCCCGTCGCCGTCGTAGATTGAATATTTCTGAATATTGAAGATTCGCCCGGTTAATTCTTGTTTTGCGCTCACACATACCTCCAGTAAAACGATCGGGACATCCGTGTCCAAAAACGTCCGTGTTTATCAGAACTTCTCAATCACCGTACGGCTGATGATTTCGTCCTGTACCTCTTTGCACAGCTCAACGAAGTAGGCGCTGTAGCCCGCCACGCGGACGATCAGGTCGCGATATTTTTCCGGCTCCTGCTGCGCTTTTTTCAGCACTTCGTTATCGACGTAGCTGAACTGCATCTGGCCGTTGCCGAGAATCGATGCCGTGCGCAGCAGGGTAATCAGGCCATGGCGCCCTTCCGGCGTGTCCAGCAACCCTTTGAGGAACTTGAAGTTATGCACCATGCCGATATTCATGGTCTCCACGTTCATCTTGCTGACTGACTTGATAATGGCGGTTGGCCCCTGCTTATCCGCCCCCTGCGTCGGGCTGATTCCGTCGGAGAGTGGCATCCACGCCAGACGGCCGTTCGGCGTGGCGTTGGTCAGCTCGCCAATCGGCGTGTTGTTGGAGATAGAGAGGGTGCCGTGGCTCAGCGTGGAGTAGAGCATTTTGTATTTGCGGCACTCGCGCTCGGTCCACTCGGTGATATCCAGCGCGTACTGGTCAACGTAGTTATCGTCGTTACCGTATTTCGGCGCGTTCAGGCAGTCGCGGCGCAGGGCCTCAAAGCCGTCGAAGTTCGCCAGCAGCGCGTCGCGCACCTGCTCGAGGGTGTATTTCTTATCTTCGAACACCAGCTTACGGATCGCTGCCATCGAATCGACGTAGGTCGCCAGGCCGGAGAAGATCAGCCCCGGACCGTGGTTGATCACCGCGCCGCCAGCGGCGACGTCTTTGCCGCTCTCCATACAGCCTTCCACCAGCAGCGACATCAGCGGTTTCGGCGCCACGTCGCGGTGCACGCGCTGGCTGATCACCGTGCCAATCGCCGACAGACGAACGATATGGGCAATTTGCTGTTTCACCGCCGCGTCAAACGCTTCGAAGGTGCGCAGCTCACGCAGATCGCCGGTATCCAGCCCCTGATAGCTATCAAACAGCACCATCCGGCCACGGTTTAAGACGAATTCGATGGCGATAGGCCACTGGGTATAGCCGGTGGAGGTCCACTGGTAGATGCGGCCGGATTTCTGCGGCTCGACGCAGCCCATCAGGCAGTAGTCGCGGGCGTCTTCAAAATCGAAGCCCTTGCGCAGCATCATCTTGATATGGGAATCATCGAAGTGGCAGGCCGGGAAGCCCATCCCCGCCTTGACGACGTCGACGATTTTTTCCATGTACTTCTGCGGCGACTGGTTGTGAATACGGCAGGCCAGCGACGGCTGGTAAACCTTCACAAAGCGCACGGCGTCCATAATCAGGTAAGTCAGGTCGTTACAGGCATCGCCGCCGGAGCGCTTCTGGCCGCCAACGGTCAGGTTGATAAACGGCTGATAACCGGCGAAGTATTTCGCCCCCAGCTCGCTGGATATCCACATCAGCTCGGCGCATTTGATGATAAACGCCTGCAGCAGCTCCAGCGCAGCTTCGTGAGTCAGGCGGCCTTCGCGAATATCGGCTGCAAACATCGGGTAGCAGTACTGGTCCACGCGGCCCAGCGACAGGCCGGTCTGGTTCTCTTCAATTTCAAACAGCGACTCTACGGTCCAGATACTTTGCAGCGCCTCCTGCAGGGTCTTCGGCGGGTTCGCCGGGACGTTCTGGTTCACCTCGGCGATGGTCAGCAGCTCGGCGCGACGCTGGGCGTTTTGCTCAGTAGCGGCCAGTTCACGAGCGTGCGCGGCGATGCGCTGAGCGTAGTTGATCACCCCTTCGCAGGTTTCAATCGCCGCCTTGTAGTAGTAGATGCGGTCGATATCTTCCGGGTTTTCCATGCTCAGGCTGGCAAGATGCGTCTCAGCGTCGGCTTTAATGCCGTTCATCCCTTTGGTGAACAGCAGCACGTCATAGCCCGGGCAGGTATCGCCGCCGCCGTTGATCTGATGGTAGGAGAGGTCGCTGACGAAGGTTTCGCCGCTGAACGCCCATACCCCCGCTTCGCGGTACTGGGCTTCACAGATCTCATCCAGCGAGCGGCCTTCCCAGAACGGGACGATCTCTTCGCGGATGGTTTTCTTATCTTCTTCGCTGATCTCAAACGGATCCTGCGGTCGGGTGCTCATGGTATCAAGTTCGTCGCGCACCCAGCGCCAGGCGATATCCGGCGAGAAGGCCCCGGCGCGCGGCTTGCCGCACGGATGGCCGACGATCAGCTCATCGTCCTGAATCAGAATCGGCGCGGTTTCGCAGGCGTGACGGAAAGCTTTGGCGCGCAGCAGAATGGTCGGCATGCCCGGATTGGCTTTCACCACCTCGGTAAAGGCCAGCGCGCGATAGATAGAGACGCTCGGGCGTACCGTCAGGTAGTGGTTGCGCAGACGCTGCATGCGCGGAGTCAGCCCTTCTGCTGTTGTCGTGTCGCTACAGGCGGCAAACGGCGCGGCGGAAACGCGCTTTGCACCACTGAACAGACGCACCGGCAGATTGAGCGAGCTCAGATTGTGCTGGGCGCTGAGGAACATGTCGGAGAGTGCGTTAATGCGCGCGTTATCAAGACTTGCGCCATGCAGCATGGCATCAAACATCGGATAACCGTCGATAGCGCAGGCGGCGCGGACTTCGCTCAGTTGCGCCAGTTTGAACCACAGGCACTCCACAATTTCGTAGGCCTGCTGCGGCGTCAGGGTGCCGTTGTTGATATCGTGCTGGTAGTAAGGCAGCAGGGCTTTGTCGGCGCCTTCCGGGTTCACCGCGTAGCTGCCGTTGTCCAGCTGCAGCGCCAGCTGAAACAGATAAAATGCCTGGCAGGCCTCTTTGAAGTTACGTGCCGGGTGGGCCGGAACGTGATGCAGAATCGCCGCGCTCTCCAGCAGCTCGGCCTGGCGATACGGGTTGCTTTCCGCCGCCGCGAGCGTTTCGGCGCTGGTGGCCAGATTCTGCGCCAGGGCGAGGAGGGCGTCGCAGGCGTAAATGGCGGCACGACAACCGTTGACTTCGTCCATGCCGCTGCGGCTGACGGCGCTGCCCAGCGCGCGGGTTTTCTCTTCCAGCTGATGTTTTATCGCCAGCACGCCTTTTTCGATCACCAGCTTGTAATCCGGGGAATCGAGGTCGCTATTCAGGTTGAGGAACTGGAACGCAGACGGGCGACGGGCGGCGCTCTCGTCGTGGAAAATCGCCCCGTGCGGTTTGCGGGTCTGATCGCCGACAATAAGCTCATCGGGGCTGATGCACAGCGGCAGCTGGCGCATCAACTCATAGAAACGACGCGCTGGTTTGACGGCGGCGGGAATGCCGGCGATATCGCCATCAAGGGTGTTCAACGTGGCGGCATGCTCGGTGCACAGGGTGCTTTTTTGTGAGAGTAAACGGTCTGCCAACACGTTGACGCGCGGCGTTAAGCTGTAGTGTGCCATGAAGTATTCTCCAGATGTTCTTGTTAGTTGCCCGCATTGTTGCCGGGTGGCGCTGCGCTGACCCGGCCTACTAGCGCGTTATCCGTAGGCCCGTGCAAGCGGAGCGCCGCCGGGCGACTCCAGTCAACCGGACCAGGCCCGGCGATAAAGCCCGGTTAACGCGTTGGCGTCCGGCGTGCGTGGATTGGTCGGCGTACAGCTGTCGCGTAGCGCCTGGCCAACCATCTCCGCCAGGCGCTGTTCAAACTCGCCTGCCTCGACGCCGGTATCGCGAATGCCGGCCGGCATCGTCATTTCGTCTTTTAACGTCTGAATGGCGACCAGCAGGCTGGCGACGCCCTGGCGGGGATTGGCCGCCGGCAGATCCAGCAGATGGGCTAAGCGCGCATATTTGTGGGCGGCCTCGGTCGCGCACTGCCCGTGATAATCGGCGTTCCAGGCCACCACTTCGGCCATTAACAGCGCGTTCGCACGGCCGTGGGGGACGCGAAAGACGCCGCCAAGCGCATGGGCCAGGCTATGGGTGATGCCCAGCGAGGCGTTGGTAAACGCCATGCCCGCCATGCAGGAGGCGTTGTGCATCTTCTCGCGAGCCAGCAGGTTGTCGCCGCTGCGCCAGCAGGTGGGCAGATAGCGGAAAACCTGCTGCACCACTTTTTCCGCCAGCGCATCGGAAAAGTCGCTGGCGGCACGGGAGACGTAGGCTTCCAGCGCGTGGCACAGCACGTCCATCCCGGTGTCGGCGGTGATTGCGGGTGGTACTGAGGCCACCAGCGCCGGGTCGAGAATGGCGATATCCGGCAGCAGCATCGGGTCCACCAGCACCAGTTTTTCGGCATGCGCCTTGACGACCGAAAAGGCGGTCACTTCGGAACCGGTGCCGCTGGTGGTCGGGATCGCCACGAAGCAGGGACGCTGGCGCCCGGCCTGCGGTCGGGTCTGCGCGAGGGCGAAAATAACCGCTTTGGCCGCATCAATCACCGACCCGCCGCCCAGCGCCACCACCAGGTCCGGATAGCGGGCATCCATCACCTTCATCCCGCGCACGACGGTGGCGATATCCGGATCCGCCGCTACGTCGTCCCAGACCTGGAAGGCGATGCCGCGCTGGCGCCAGGGGCCAGTTACGCGTTCGGCGAGACCAAATTTGACCATCGCCTTATCGGTCACCAGCAGGGCGTTGTGGGCGGGAAGCGTGTCCAGAACCGCTAGCGCGTCCTGACCAAAGCGGATCCGGGGTTTCAGCAAAAATTCACTCATTGGGTTATTCACTCCTTAAGCGTCCCGAAACACGTTCTCGACAATGGCGACCACCGACATGGCTTTGTAGCGCTCGGCGTTGAGCGCGAAATACTCTTCAGCCAGGACGATGTCGTGCATGCCGGCGCCGACGCTATCGACGGCGACCCAGGTCTGGTCCTTCATGGGCTGCTGGTTATCGTCGAGTTTGACGATCAGCAGCAGGTTACTGCCGCGTAGCTCTGCGCATTTCTGCGTGGCGACGACATGTCCGACTACCTTTGCGAGAATCATTGTTTTTATCGCCTTATTTCAATGCATTACTGGCCTAAGCGCTCAAGCACCTGGCGGATGATGCGTTCCACGTTCTGCTCGTTGATCTCGCCTTCCGCTTCGACGGCGGCGGCGACCGCAAAACGATCGTCCGCCGTTGCGCTAAGGGGCGCCGGGGCGTCGGCCGGCGCGGTGAAGCGCACGTCGTCGAGAATGCTGCGCTGCGGGTTATCTGCGGGCGTGACGATGGTCGGCTGCGGTTCAGGGCGGCTGCCCGGAGCGCGCAGTTCATCGATGGAGCGCACGCCGTAGCCGACCCGGCGGATGTTGAGCAGGTTCATCGGGCCGACGTTATCGGAGCTGGAACCGCCGCCCACCGCGCCGCAGCCGAGGGTCAGCGCCGGGGTGATATTGGTGGTCGCGCCGATGCCGCCCAGCGCCGCCGGGGTGTTAATCAAAATGCGGTTAACCGGTTTTTCGAGGCAGAACTGGCGAATCACGTCCTGATTGCGGGTATGGATAACCAGCGTATGGCCGAGCCCTTCGTTGGTCAGCAGTTCCATCACCCGGTTGCAGGCCGCCTTCCAGTCCTCTTCCACATACAGGCCGAGAACCGGACACAGTTTTTCGCGGGAGTAAGGGTTCTGGTGAGAGACGGTAGTCTGCTCGGCGATCAGCACTTTGGTGCTGGCCGGAACGCTGAACCCGGCAAGCTGGCTGAGATACAGCGCGGTTTTACCCACCACTTTCGGGTTGATGGTGCCGTTCGGGCGCAGCAGCAGAGCCGCCATTTTGGCCGCTTCACCGGCATTCATGAAGTAGGCGCCCTGGGCTTCGAGTTCACGATGCACATCGTTATAAATGCAGCGTTCGACGATGATTGACTGCTCGGAGGCGCAGATCACCCCATTATCGAAGGTTTTGCTGGTGATAATATCTTTCACCGCGTGATGAAGATCGGCGCTGCGCTCGATAAAGGCCGGTCCGTTTCCCGGGCCGCCGCTGATGGTCGGAGTGCCGGAAGCGTAGGCCGCGCGAACCATGCCTTCGCCGCCGGTCGCCAGAATCAGCGAGACGTCTTTGCTGTGCATCAGTTCTGAAGTGGCTTCGAGGGTCAGTTGGCTAATGGCGTCGACGCTGCCCGCCGGCGCGCCTGCCGCTTCAGCCGCGCGTTTGACTATCTCAATCGCCTTCCAGCTACACTGACGGGCGCCCGGATGCGGGGAGAAGATAATCGCGTTGCCGGCTTTCAGGGCAATCAGCGTTTTGTAGATCACGGTAGAGGTAGGGTTGGTCGACGGGACCAGCGCACAAATCACGCCCAGCGGCACGCCCACGTCCATCACTTTTTTTAGCGGATCGTCATGAATGATGCCGACGGTCTTCATATCTTTGATGGCGTCGTAAACGCGCAGCGAAGCGAAACGGTTCTTCAGCACTTTATCCTGCCAGTTGCCAAATCCGGTCTCTTCCGCAGCCATTTTCGCCAGCGCTTCGGCGTGGTGCGCGGCTTCCTGGGCCACGTTTTTCACGATGGCGTCGATTTGTTGCTGCGAAAAGGTGGCCAGAATCGCCTGAGCCTTTTTGGCGCTGCGCACCAGTTCCCGCGCGTTCTGGCGGGACTGCAAATCGTTATCCAGTTCAATCATGAGTCTATCCTTCATCAGACTAAAAGAGTGGAGACGGGGCGCGCCCTGTCAGGTCATGCTTTATGCTGCGACGCGATTTTTTCGATATCGTTATGCGGACGCGCAATGACGCGAGAGGTGACCACTTCCCCGATGCGTTTTGCCGCTTCCACGCCGGAGTCAACGGCGGCGTTAACGGCGCCGACATCGCCTTTCACCATTGCGGTGACCAGTCCGGAGCCGACGTTTTCATAGCCAATCAGCTCGACGTTGGCGGCTTTACACATCGCATCGGCGGCTTCAATACAGGCCACCAGACCTTTGGTTTCGATAAGCCCTAGCGCTTCTTTCATCATGTTGTCTCCCGTTATTCCGCGACTTTGTAATGCGCGACGATCTTGTTGATGTCGTTATGTGGACGGGCGATAACCAGCGAGGTCACCACTTCCCCAATGCGCTGCGCCGATTCGACGCCGGAATCCACCGCCGCTTTCACTGCGCCGACGTCGCCTTTCACCATCGCGGTGACCAGCCCGGAACCGACGTTTTCATAGCCGATCAGCTCGACGTTGGCGGCTTTACACATCGCATCGGCGGCTTCGATACAGGCCACCAGACCTTTGGTTTCAATCAGACCTAATGCATCACCCATTTGCGTTCTCCTGGCCTTAAGCCTTGTGTTTAATGACGATTTTGTTGATGTCGTTATGCGGACGAGCGATAACCAGCGAGGTCACCACTTCCCCGATGCGCTGCGCCGATTCCACGCCGGAATCCACCGCCGCTTTCACCGCGCCGACGTCGCCCTTCACCATAACGGTGACCAGCCCGGAGCCGATGTTTTCATAGCTAATCAGCTCGACGTTGGCGGATTTGCACATCGCGTCCGCTGCTTCAATGCAGGCCACCAGACCTTTGGTTTCAATAAGCCCCAATGCATCACCCATTGTTTCTCCTCCAGAGCAGGTTTTGTGATTCGGGAAAACCGTCCGCGTAACGGCGTCAACACGCGGCAGCGGCGTTCGAAATCCACTATAGGGAAATGGAAAAGGAGTGAAATTTAAATCCGTGAGGGGTTTGTTTTTAGTTTTTTACTCTGTGATTTAGCCTTTTTTAGCCATTGATTTATCTGTTTATGCTGAGCGATCGTGCGAGATTTGGCGTTGCCGCAGGCGGTTTTTGGCGCGTTGAGACGCGCGGCGGGGAATGTTAACGGGGTGCTAATTTATTGCGCACGCGGGGTAATATATCCCTCAATTAAGTGTGGGTATGATCATGTTTTTGCCCGCCAGATAAATGCAAAAAGTGCGCTTTCGCGGCGAGGGCGAAACCAGGAAGGCGGGGGGAGCGGGTTAATCGAACTGACTGCCGGATTTCAGGGTGCAGACATAGAGCGGAGAGTTGATGGAGCTCAGCAGAATCGCTTTCTCGTTGAGCTTCTGGGCGTTGAGAAACAGGCCATCGTGGCTGTCGGACATTTCACGCATAAAGTAGGCAAAGATAACGTCCGGGGACTCATCGATTGACGAGGCGCTGGATTCCCACTTACTGATGCGGTAGTGGCGTTCGGTCGATGAGATGCGTTGGCTGGTCCAGTTAAACTGGACGTAGCGCTGCAGATAGAGCCAGCCGGCCGCAGAGTCGGTATAGCCCTCGACCACCATCGAGCCCTTGCCGTTGGCGGCAAAATTAAAATGAATATTGCCGTTGACGTTCTCTTTCTCCATGTTTTCAAAACGCATGATCGCTTTGCTTGAGCAGCTCATCATGCCATTTTTTTCAACGGGCAGCAGTTTCCAGGCGCTGACTCCGGCCGCGACGATCAATACCAGCGTAGAGAGGGCGAAGAAGGGGCGAGGAGCGAGTCTCATTGCGGCTTCCAGGAGTAGTAGAAATAGTTATCGCAGTAGCTGAACGGGTTATCTTCATGCATCGCGCAGTGGGCGAGAAACACCCGGCCCAGGCCGTTAGTTTCCAGCCTGTCGCCATAGAAGAAGACGAAGCGTTCGCCGGGTTTACACTCCAGCTTCAGCCGCTGGCGCACCTCATCAAAATTTTTGCCGTAGGCGGTGGCGGAGACCGATCGCAGCATCTCGTCGCTGGCCAGCAGTTCGCACTGGCTGTGGGTCATCTGCGTCAGGGTAATGGGGCGGGATGCGTTACCGCCGACGAAAGCAAACGCCAGCAGCAGTAGGGCGATGGCCAGCAGGCTGGCGCCAGCCATATACCAGCAGGTGCCTCGCGCATGCCGGGAGGGGGCGGAGGTTTCCTCGGCGCGGGTGAAGGGGGGCCCGGACTCCGGCATCGGCGCGATTTCCGCCGCGGGCGAAGGCGTTGCCTCGGGCAGGTCGTCAATGATGGCGATAGTTAATTCGGGGTTGAGCTGCAGCATGCCGCGCGACACCGTGACGATGATGTTCTCGATGTCATAATGGCGGAAGGTTTTGCGCAGCATGCTCAGATACTGGTTAAGGTTGCTGTTGGATGAGGTTAACCCGTTGTCGTCCCAGACTTTTTTCAGTACCTCATCGCGGCTGATAACATCGGTATGGCGCAGGAAATAGTAGAGCAGCGCGCTGGCGGTGATAGACAGCTGGCTGTCAGGTTCGCCGCTTCCCGGTAGGGTGAGTGTGCCGTCCGTTGCATCATAAATGAGACGGGCATTGATGTTGTAGCGCATCGCGGCCTCGATCTAAGAGCCTTCATGAGGCGATTTTATTTGTCTGTCTGGTCCCGGGTACTCACGTATGTCCGGGTGCTCCAGACGGCCTGCAACCCTGCATAACGCCTGACCGGGCAGCCCTTTCCTGCATCATGCCGGCAGCGTCATTTGCGTCAGATCGCTCACCAGCGATCGTCGGTGGTCGACGCCCATGGTGCGCCCCTCCGTTAGTTCCGACAGCCAGATACCGTCCGCCGCATAGCGCACCAGGGTACCGGTATGGCTATTATCCAGCGCATCGCCCTGCGCCAGATGCCCCAGCATCCAGTCGCGCCAGCATTTTCTCAGCACTGGCTCATCCGGCATCGCCAGCGACAGCACCATCAACTGGCGGCTTTCGTGGGTATCCATCAGTTCCGGGTTGGACAGATAGTGCAAATAGGCGCGGGTAAAGCGTCCGTAGGCGATATTATCGGCGGCCATCAGCTCGCTTATCGCCTTTTCCATAATCGCCAGCAGCCGGGCGAACAGAGCGAAGATCAGCGCCTGTTTATTGGGAAAGTGGTGCAGGAGTCCGCCTTTACTGACCCCCGCCTCGCGCGCGACGGCGTTCAGCGAGAGTGCGGCGATACCATCCCGACCGGCAATCATCGCCGCTGACTCAAGCAATTGGCGGTGCAGACGGACGGGATCTTTTTTTCGGTGCTGGGCTTCTGTATTCATGGCCCGAATCATACCGACCAGACGGTATGATTATTTTTGATCGCTATCAATGTGAGGGGGCGTGTGCGGCGGTGGAATGTCGTTATTGCGCGGAGGCTCACAATTTGTCATAGAAATCAGCACGTGGCGTGCGGCAGTCGCTGTCGCACGCGGCCGAGTCTTTAATCGACAAGATCCTTCACGATACTCATCAGCTGGCGAATATCTTCCGGGCGGGTATTCCCGCTCTGCGGGTCGATGATTGAGCTGTAGATATGGGGCATCACCTGCGCAACGCCGGCCTGCAGGCAGGCCTGCAGAATGGCGGCGAAGTTATTCAGGTCGATACCGCCGGTGGGTTCAATCAGCGTCATGCCGTTTTGCGCGGCGCTTTGGGCAAGAGCCTTTAGTTCATCCAGCGAGCGTTCGCCGTCCATAGGAAAGAATTTTGCAGCGTGCGCGCCCATATCCTGAATCATCCTCACCGCCGCATCAGTGGATACGTGGGCCGGTGTTCCGTTTCCGCTGCTTACCCCAGTCGAGATAAGTACCTCTCCGGGCCTGCCGGTGGGGCTTATCAACGCATTGATCCGCGTGTTTTGCCCGCCGGTGGCGGCCAGCGCGCCTGCGGCAAAGCCGCATCCCGTAAAGGTCTGATTTACATGGGCGGGATGAAGCTTCGCCGAAATCATCGCCGCTTTATAGAACTGTGCCGGATCGCCTGCCCCCAGGCCGACGGAAATAGCGGGAATTTCTGTCATCCAACGGCGCACTTCTGCCACACCTTCATCCACGGTAGAAAATTGTGCGGATAAAACGCCGATCACCGCATGGCCTTCGGCGGCGTCGTAAATCTCACGGGCGTTGGCGATATCTTTTGCCAGAACGTTAATCGCTACCCGCTGGCGGTAAAAATTAATCTGCTGCATGCTCGGTAATCTCCTTAAGCCGCGCAATGATAAGCGTCATCTCACCCTCGGCAATGGTCCGTGGATCAAGGCTAAACACGCCCTGATGCAAAGCGTAGCGGCGGGCATAAATGGCAATTTCGCCACCGCGTAGCCTGGCTTCGACTTCGTTGGCGTTGAGGCCCAGGGCTTCTTTATCGACCCTGACCCGAATGCGCCAGATGGCCCGTCCTGCCTCATCCTGTTCGATATCCGCCTTCAGCCCGCGTAGGGCGGATATCGCCTCGGCGAAGGGACGCAGGGTGGTCGCATCGGGCGCTGGAGCGGCTGCCTGATAGCGATTGAGGGCGTACACCAGGCCGACCATGTTTTCTTTGCCAATCTTCATCGCCCTGGCGATGCCGTTATGCTGCGCTTTGCAGGCCGCGATCCAGTTTCTTTTTCCGCTAACAAAGCCGGAGGTTGGGGCATTGAAGGCTTTGGCGCCACTGTAAATCACCATATCTGCGCCGGTCGCAACCCACAGCCGAAGATCCTCTTCGGCGGCGGCATCGATAATCAGCGGCAGGTTATGCTGGCGGGCAACCTGCACAAAGTCGTCGATGCCCAGCATCCCTTTTTGCACGCAGTGGTGCGATTTGACAAATAGTAGCGCCGCCGTACGCTCGCTGACGGCACTCTCCAGTTGCCAGCGTGCGGCGAGATTGCTGGACCCGACCTCGACAATCCGTCCTCCGCCGAGGCGAATCGCGCTGGTTATCGGCGCGCCGTAATCGACGTTGTGACCGCGCAGGATAATGATTTCGTTTGCCAGACCGCTGCTGTCCGGCATCTGCGCGACCTTATCCGGCTCGCCGCGGGTGATCGCCGCCGCTACCGCGATAGCAATTCCCGCCGAGGCGCACGACGTCAGGTAGCTATCCTCGGCGCCGGTGTGGGTGGAGATAAGTTCCCCGGCTCGGTCGGTGAGCTTATCGATTTCAACGAATGCTCTGGCGGCTTCGGTGGCGGCCTGCATCACCTCCGGGTCAACGGACGATACGCCGAGGATCGTCATTTTGCCGCAGGCGTTAATCACCCGCTTTAGTCCGAGCTGTTGATAAATATTACCGTTCATGGCCTACAGCACTCCCGTCAGTGAACAAACGATGCTGATTGCGACAATAGACAGTAAAATCGTGGTGTAGCGCGGACCCTTTTTCAGCAGATAGAAGTAGACGGCAAAGACCGCCGCCAGCGGCAGCAGACCCGGAGCAATAGAGTCGAGGATCTGCTGCACCACCACATCAGAGCCTTTCAGCGCGCTGATTTTCAGCGGCGTGGTGATTTTGACATAGCTTGCCGAAAGCGCGCCCATCATGATCAGACCCAACACGTTGGCACCGTAGATGAGCTCCTTAATGCGCCCCCCTTGCAGCAGGCCAATTATCGAATCACGCCCGAGGGTGTAGCCTTTATGCACCAGCCCGTAGCTTATCGCCATGGTGATTGCCGGATAGAGGATCAGCGGCGCAATACCGCCGAAGGCGCTGCCGTTGGCGGCAAAGGGGATAAAGATCGCAATTAGCAGCGGCATAACTGCGGCCCAGATTATTGAGTCGCCCATTCCGGCCAGCGGCCCCATCAGGCCGGTTTTGATGCCGGTAATGGAGGCGTCGCTAATCGGTTCTCCACGGGTTTTCTGCTCTTCCATGGCGATAGATATACCCTGGATAACCGAGCCGAAAGTTTGCTCGGAGTTAAAGAAGTTCAGGTGGCGTTTCAGGGCCTCGGCCTGTTCTTCTTTCTCCGGATACAGCTTTTTGATAATCGGCGTCATCGAGGCGCAGAACACCAGGCTTTGCAGACGCTCGTAGGAGCTGGAGACTTCCGCCCCCAGCCAGTAAATCAGCCAGGCCCTGGTGATATCGGCCTTGCTCAGCGCCCGGCTTTCGCGGGCCCGTTCAACCAGCTCATGTTGCATGACATCGCTACTCATTATGCCGCCCCTTCATTTTTGGCGAGGCCTTTAATCAGGAAGGCCACGCAGGTACCGAAAATCGCCATCGCCATGATGTCCACCTTCAGGTAGAGCACCGCAAAGAATCCGCCGATAAACCAGGGCAGCAGGCTCTTCTTACCAATCACCATGATGGTGATGGCGAAGCCCAGCGCGGGCAGGATGCCGCCCATAATTTCAAACGAGTGGGTCAGCCAATGCGGCATTAGCTTGAGGAACTTCTCGACCACGTTTTGTCCGAAGTAGTTGGCGGCAAAGACCACCGGGAAGCGCAGCAGCAACCCAAGCAGGGCTGGGTAGATAAAGGCGCAGCGCATGATCCCCGCCATATTGGCGCTTTCGGCATGTTTATCAGCCATATGGACCCATGCTGCGTTCAGCGTCCGACGTAGCTGATCGAGGAATACCCCGATCACGCCAAACGGAATCGCCAGCGCGATCGCCAGGTTCGGCTCCATCCCCGCCTTTACGGCAATAGGTATGGCGATACAGGCGGCCAGCGCCGGATCCGACGGGACGTTACCGCCCGGCGTGGAGGTGACGCCCAGATACACCAGCTGCATACCCGCGCCGATGATCATCGCGGTCTTCATATCGCCCAGCAGTAAGCCGACGAAAACGGCAACCACGACGGGCTGCAGCAGCATGGCGGAGAAGGTATAGCCTAAACGTAATCGAGCGAACCAGTAATAGAGTCCCATCAGGCTCGCAAAAAGCAATGTGTCCATAGTTTTTACCTGCTTATCAACTGGTTAGAATTTTTTCAGGATGTCGTCCAGTGACTGGGGTTTATCTTCCGGGATCGTCTGGAAGAACACCTGAATTCCGCTGTTTTTCAGCTCACCCAGGATCCCGACGTCTTTTTCATCGAGGGTGATGTTCTGAAATACGGCTTTCCGGTTTGGCCCGCCGCCAAGTCCGCCAACCTGAATCGTGGTGACGTCGAAACCCTGCTGCACGGCCTGCTGGATTGCGCTGAGGGACGGAAACAGCACCAGCACGTTTCCTTCGCCAAGCTGGTTCTCCCGCCAGGCTGCGGTAAAGCTGGCATTGCTGAAACAGTCGACTTTGATATTTGGCGGCGCCGCCATCAGGTAGATATTTTTCATAAACGGATCGGCGTCGAGCTCGTCGCTGACCACGGCGATACGGTTAGCCTGCGACTGGCCGACCCACTTGGTGACAACCTGGCCGTGAATCAGACGGCTATCGATACGACATAAAACGATTTTTGCCATGAAGGGCTCCTTAATGATTTAACTGGTTCACGTGGGCGACGACGTCGCGACAGCTGCTGCGTCCAGCTTCCACCAGCTCGTTGACGCAGCCGGTCAGCGGCCCCTGTTCGCGTTTATCCAGCGCTTCCAGCAGCAGCGAAGCGTTGAGGCCGCAAATCACGGCGATCGGATAATCGGCGCTCAGGCGGGCGGCGACGTTAGAGGTGGTGCCGCCAATAAAGTCGGTGAGGATCAGCGAGCCTTCCGGCATCGACTTCACCATCGCTTCAACGCGCTGGTAATACTCGCCGAGGGTATCGACGGGCATCAGGGCGATTTCCGTCACGCCTTCGATTTCGCCCGTGACCATGCGCAGGCTGTTGCAAAGCGGCGTACCCCAGCCGCCGTGCGTCAGCAGCAGAATTTGCGGTAATGGGTGTGCAGGTACAGTAGATGACAAGGTGGCCTCCTGGCGCCGTTTTATAGACGCTATTGATAGAGCAAAGGCCGTGCCAGCATTAGTGTCATCTGCGGGAGAGGAGGGGGGCTGGCGGGCCGATGGGCCGCGCCAGTAAAGGGATTAGCTATACAATAATTCGTAGATATAAATATATTCCGCATCTGATAAGCGGATGGCGTAGGCCTCCTCCACCGGGTGAAAGGCGGATTTAATGACACTAAACGCGTGAGTATCCATATCGGGCTTCATTTCCAGCGCCATCTGTAACGGTTTGCGGTTAATCACGATACGCTCGACCATGCAGCAGCAGTGGATCAGAAAGCGCAGTGTCACCTGGCGGCTGGGGGCGATCGCCAGGGTCGCGCGCAACTGGCTGAGGACGCCTTCCATCTCTTTGAGGATGCGCTGCGGGTTGAGCACCGAAATATGGTTGATAATGCTTTCCATCGTCAGCGCGCTGATAAACCGGGATGCGCTGCGCTCCATCTCCAGCCGCCGCTCGGCGCTGGAGAGATCGGGGGTCAGCAGGCTTAACACCAGCTCCGGGCCCTGCTCGGAAAACAGCTCCTCCAGCGAGATAAACGGAATATCCGGCAGCCCGGGCTGGAAGGTCCCGACAATCCCCGCCAGCCGCTCGTGGGCGTTAATGGCCTGCTGGACGCGCTCCGGGCTGCGCACTTCGTTATAGTCGAGGATCACCATGCGGGTGTCCTGCGACATCAGCTCGCCAAAGCTCTCCTCCAGCACCGTTTTGATTTTCTCCGCCGTGCCCATGCCGGTAATGCAGGAGATGACCAGCACTTTGCCGACGTTTTCCTGCTGCGGGGTGCACAGCTGGCTGGGGATGCCTTTTTCCTGCATAAGCGCCGCCAGGCGCAGCAGCTCGCTGGTCTCGTAGCTCAGATCGAGGCCAATCTCCAGCAGGCTGGTCAGGGTGATATCCGGCATCAGCAGTACGTCTATCTGGAATAGCTTGCTGATGGTACTGCCGAAATGCACCAGCGAGCCGATATCAACGATCAGGATCAGCCGCTGCCAGCGCTGCGCCTGCATCAGCCGGATTAATGCATCCAGGGTGTCGTGTACCGACTGTTCGAACGGCATATCGATGGCGTTGAACAGCTCGCGTTCCAGCACCCGATTGACGTACTGCGCCATGCTGGTGGCGGTGGTGGCGCCGTGGGCGATCAGTATCACGCCGCAGTCGGGGCTGACGCCGATCCGCTGGCGGTAATGGCGGCACTCTTTGAGGAACAGACACAGCCAGACCACCTCCGTCGCCGGGCACTGAATATTCAGCAGATCGTTGATTTTCCTGCATAGCTGGGTGGCGTTCTCATATTCATCTTTACAGCGATCGAGAATTAAACTGGAGGAGTAGAGCTGCGGGATCAGCCCCCGCTGGACGTAGCCGATCAGCGCCAGCAGGTGCTTGCGCAGCGGATTGACCAGATTTTCCGGCAGGGAAAAGCCCAGGATCTGCTCGACATAGCTAATCAGCAGGGCGACGCGCTCTTCAATCTGGTCGCCATAGCGCGGTGATCGCGTACCGCTGTCGCGGCTGTAGAGGCCATATTCGAAAATGGAGCTGAGCTTGTTTTTGAGAATGGCCAGCGTCTCTGCGGGCGGAACGTTACTGTTGCGTAGATTGACTTATTCGCGGGTCAGGAAGCTATAAAACAGATCGCTCTCTTCGATGCCGCCATCGCCGCCCGCCGGGCTTTTAAGCTGGGGCAGCGTGCGGGCGTCAATACTGAGCAGGGTTTTACCATTGAACAGCGCGTCGACCAGTATCCGCTGCTCCTGGGTAGGGTTAGTGGAACCGTCCGCCAGCTTGCCATCCAGCAGCAGGACATCGTGCTGCGCCGCCATCCCTGACGCCCAGGCCTGGGCGCATAAAAACTGGATATCGCTTTTTAGCTGGCCGATATTGCCTTCCAGCGGCTTATTCAGCAGCCACAGCAGCAGCGTTTTATCGATGCTTACCGAGCGCTCAATCTTGCGGCTCTCCCGCTGCAGGAAGCCGATAATCAGTTCGATCTGCTCCTCCAGCGAGCGCTGGCGGATGCCGGGGAGATCGATGGCGACCTGAATGCGCCGCTGAAAAGTCCGCAGCAGCGACGAGCTCACCGGCTCGGTGGTGGCGCAGATAAGGCGTACGGTGATGCTTCGCGCCGGGCCGCTGGCGCCCAGCGGGCGATACTCGCCTTTATCCAGCAGCGAGAAGAGTTTTTCCTGGCCTTCATAGGGCAGGCGATGGACTTCGTCGAGTAGCAGATAGCCGCCGTCGGCCTGTTCAATCAGCCCCGTCTTGCTCTCCGTTGCGCCGGTAAACGCCCCCTGTCGATGACCAAAGAGATGAGAAGAGAGCAGTTCCGGGTTGTTGGCGTACTCGGCGCAGTTAAAGTACACGAGTGGTGAAGGACTATCGCCGCTGTGCTCGCAGGCATAGCGGTGCATCAGTTCGGCGAAAAAAGTTTTTCCGACGCCCGAAGGGCCGGTCAGCAAAACGTGTAGCCCATGCGGATAGAGTACCGCCGCTTTACCTTTTTCCACCGCATCCCGCAGGCTGCGATCGTGGCCGATCAACAGCGCGAACGGATCGCTAATCGACGGTAGATTCCTGTCAGGCAGCAAATCGCTAATGGCGCCGATCTCACGCTCCGACTCTGCTAGCGGCCGTTCGAGCAGGGTTTGCGTCGCCTGCAGATGCAGAAAGAATACCGGGCGTCCGCGGGTTTTGATAACCAGCCCGTCGCTCCACAGCTGGTTTAAATCCTTGCTGACGGAGTTGCGCGCCAGGCCGAGGTTAAAACCGATTTGCTCTGCGGTGAAAGCGCTGGTGCCAAGGGCCAGATCGTCCCGGCTGATGGTCTTCGTCAGCCGCTCCAGTTCACGCAGTACTACCTCAATACGTCTCATCTCGTTACCGGATTGCTTAAAGGTGATGCTTGAGAACATACACCATCCTGGCCGATGAGAAAGAGACGGGAAACCAAGTTGCGGGCGTCTGACTACAACAAATAGCCGTTTCGGGATAAAAAAGCGTGTCAGGGACTAAATCAGCATTTTTGAATGGCGACGCCGGGTGGCCGGGCATCGCCTTGTTGCGCTTAATCCACCCGCTGATGGATGGCCAGCCCGCTTTCCCCGACCGCCAGCTCCGGGCGCAGCGTCAGGGATGGGATCAGATAGTCGCCGTGATTTTGCCGACGGAACGGGATGGGGGACGTTTCCGCCAGCGTATCCAGCCGCTGCGCCAGTTCGCGGCACTGCTGCGCAAAGCGCTGCTCGTCTGTTTTCTCCGTGCGGTAGAACACCAGCGGCGGCAGCACCTCGAAGCCGGGATAAAACAGCATTCCGTGCTGGATGGGGAACAGGATGTCGTCAATAGGGCCGTTGATGCCGCGCGGAGCGTAATGCTCCGCCCAGCCGCCGGTAGTGACAACCAGCATCGCTCGTTTGCCCGCCAGGGTGCCTTCGCCGTAGCGGTCGCCCCAGTGGCGGTCGCTGTGCTCGCCGACGCCGTAGGCGAAACCATAGGCGTAAACCCGGTCGATCCAGCCTTTCATAATGGCGGGCATGGAGAACCACCACAGCGGAAACTGGAAAATCACCGTATCCGCCCACAGCAGCTTCTCTTGTTCCGCAGCGATATCCGCGCTTTGAGTACCTTGTTCAAAGGCCTGTTTTGAATCAAGCGTCGAACGCCAGAACTCGCCGACCGGCGGGGCACTGCTGTCGTCGGCATCAAAACCGGCTTTCCAGCGCATGGCGTAGAGATCGGAAACCTGCACTTCATGGCCGGCGTTTTGCAGATGCCGGACGGCAAAATCTTTTAGCGCACCGTTCAACGAGCGCGGTTCCGGATGGGCGTAAATCAGCAGTACTTTCATGGCAATCACCTCTGAGCTATTGAGAGCTGCAGAGTAAGTAAGCTGACGCTATAGTAGAAATTAATTACTTAAATCTCAGGTATAGCCGTGATTAATTTACAGCGTCTGGATCTCAATCTGCTGCGCACTCTCGATGTGCTGTTGAGCGAGCACAACGTCACGCGGGCGGCGCAGCGGCTTAACTTGTCGCAGCCATCGGTCAGCATCCAGCTTGCCAGACTGCGGGAGATCTTTGCCGATCCGTTACTGCTACCGGGGCCTCGCGGTATGCTGCCGACCGCCCGCGCCGATGAACTGCGCGGACCGCTGCGCGATGCGCTCGCCGCGCTCGAACTGGCGGTGGCACCTGCCAGCCATTTCGATCCGGCGACGGCGGCGCAGACCTGGCGAATAGCGGCGACGGACTATATGGCCTCGGCGATTTTGCTCCCGGCGCTGCACACGCTGCGTCGGGCCTCCCCGGGCAGCCGCCTGGCGGTCTTTGAGCTGCAGCCTTCGCGACTGGTGTCGCAGGCAGAGCGTGATGAAGTGGATCTGTTTTTCCATACCCGGGACGGCGCGCCGGCGGAGTTGCATCAGCGTGTTTTGTTCAGTGAACGCTATGTGCTGGCGGGCAGAGCCGGGCATCCGGCGCTGCGGGTGCCGTTGAGCCTGGCGCAGTTTTGCCAGTTGGATCAGGTTATTGTCTCCCCGGACGGCGGCGGTTTTCATGCCGCGACGGATACCGCGCTGGCCAACCTTGGGCTTTCGCGGCGGGTTGTCCTTTCGGTGCCACATTTCCTGTTTATGCTGGAGACGCTGCGCAACAGCGATCTGATGGCGGTGGTACCGGAACGGCTGGTGCGTGGGGTCAGAGGCCTGATGGTCGTCGAGCCGCCGCTGGCGGTGGCCGGGTTTGATATGTTGATGCTGTGGCATGAGCGCTGGCATCGTGACCCGGCCCATCAATGGCTGCGTCAGCAAGTCGTGATGTCATTAGAGGAAAAGTCATGTTAAGCGGATTGAATCACCTGACCCTGGCGGTCAGCAGCCTGGCGCCGAGCGTGGCGTTTTATCAGCAGCTGCTGGGGATGAGGCTGCACGCGCGCTGGGATAGCGGCGCCTATCTCGCCTGCGGCGACCTGTGGCTGTGCCTGTCACTCGACCCGCAGCGGCGCGTCACTCCGCCGGAAGAGAGCGACTATACCCACTACGCCTTTAGCATTGCCGAAGCCGACTTCGCCGGGTTCAGCGCGCGGCTGGAAACGGCCGGGGTGGCGGTGTGGAAGGTGAACCGCAGCGAAGGGGCATCGTATTACTTCCTCGACCCCGACGGCCACAAGCTGGAGCTGCACGTCGGTAGCCTCGCCCGGCGCATGGCCGCCTGCCGCGAGCAGCCGTATAAAGGGATGGTGTTTTATGACGAGGACCCGCAGGCGGCCGGAAACCCGTAGCCCCGGTAAGCAAAGCGCCACCGGGGGAAATAGCCTGAATCGCCCTGCGGTTTCTCCCCGGAGGCGGCGCCTGATGCGCCTTGTCCGGGCTACTGGCTCCATCGGCTGCGAACCCGTAGCCCCGGTAAGCGTAGCGCCACCGGGGGAAATCGTTACAAACTCTACTCTGAAAATGTGAGGTTTTTTCCAACGCGGTTAGTATAATCTTCAGACAATTGTCTATACTTTTTTGTATATACAATCAGGATGAATGCTATGCCAATGGAGTTTGAATGAGATGCAAACAAGGCAGCAAGCAATCTGAGAAAACATGGGATTCGGTTTGAAGAGGCGGTACTAGTCTTTGACGATCCACAGCATCTTTCCCGACCAGATCGCTATCAAAATGGTGAATATCGATGGCAAACCCTCGGCCTTGTACACGGAATTATCGTTATTCTTGTTGCGCATTCGGTCCGTTTTGAAAGTGGAACGGAGGTCATTCGTATTATCAGCGCCCGGAAGGCAGATAAGAAAGAGAGGAGTCGTTATGAACATGGTTAAACATAAACGCGATAACCCGACCGCGCTTACCGCCCAGTGTGAAGACGAACTCAAAGCGCTGGAGAAAAAATCAGATGATGGCATTGATTACAGCGACATCCCCTCTTCGGACGATGAGCCGTGGTCAGATGCGGTTCGCGGTAAATTTTATCGGCCGCTAAAAACGCAGGCCTCTGTGCGCATCGATGCTGATGTAATGGCGTGGCTTAAACGCCCGGGAAAAGGCTATCAAACGCGGCTGAATGCGATTTTAAGAGAAGCGATGATGCGCGAGCAGAATAAGAAATCGTAGCTGTTCCCGGCGTTCGGCGCGCGATAGAGGTTGTCCCGCTGGTGCTTTGCTTGCCGCGTCTTGTTGGGGTGATGAGTCCGCAGGCGGCCGGGAACCCGTAGCCCCGGTAAGCAAAGCGCCACCGGGGGATTGAGCTTATGCCAGCTTAGGTTTTTGCCCGGCGATCGCGTCGATTAACACCTGCACCTGTTTCTGCTTGCGCGCCGACAGCTTGCTGATCTGGCGCAGAGAGGCGGTGAGTTCCGGCTGCCTGGCGGTAATCACGATGCAGCCGTTCATCACCTTAAGATCCACTTCGGTGCCGGTGGCAAAACCCGCCGCCTCCAGCCACTGACCCTTCATGATCAACGCCGGAATACGCTGGTAATCAGGATTACGCGTCGCATAGCTCACGGTTAAATGACGGTTATTCGTTGGAGAGACTTCTGGATCGCACGGATCTGAAATAGAATGCTCGATAGTCATAATTGCTATTCCTGGTAAATAGTGATTGTGATGAGCAGGATGCCCGTGTTGCTGCACGGGCGTCTTGCGCTAAATAACACCTGTAAATCTAACCAGTAAATAAAAATAAAGCCAGCTGAAAATAGACAATAATAAAGATGCTACTGGAAATATTTATTTGGTCATTAAATTGATGGGAAATATAAACCAGACCGGATAAGCGAAACGCCATCCGGCAATAAAATTAACGCATCGTATTAATATGATGCTGTTTAAAATTCTCCGCCTGCGCCAGCACGCCCATATACACATCATCGTTCGCCACCGGCGGAAACTTATGCTTATGCAGCAGCAGAATGAGTTCCACCTTCAGTTTCGCTTTAATATCATCGCGCTTGCTCCAGTCCGGGTACTTCGACGTGTTATCAACCACCGCCTTCATATCTTTCGCCAGCGCCAGCATCTTGTCTTCTTCAAAGGTGAACTGATACTTATCGCGCATATGTGCCAGAATGTCATAGAAGGCTTTCTCTTCAATATCAATCCCCATCTCGGCGTAAGTACCCATTTCGGTTTTAATATCGTAGATAATATCGGTCATCTCCTGGCTGAAGGAATCGAACTCTTCACCATTGAGAATATCATCTTCCCGGCGTTCGTTATATTTATCCATAATCGACTGGAAACGGCGGGTGAAGTTTATCCCCTGAAGCTGGTTGATCTTTTTAAAGTCGCTGATGGCTTTTTCCAGCAGCTTTTGCAGCAGCTGAATTTTGGTTGCCGGGAGTTTGATCTTATTAATGCGCGCCAGGTAATCTTCATCAAAGATATCGATCGACTCCGCTTTCTTGTCGCCAAGGAAAAACAACTCTTCCACGCCATCGGCCTTTAACGCATCGGCAATCATCTCTCGCACGCGGGCGTTCATCTGCGTCACATCAGGCGCGTCGCCTTTAGTGAGCTTGAAGACGATCGAACGTACCGCGAGGTAAAAATGGATACGATCGCGCTCCGCCTGAGATAACGCTTCGCTGCCGCAGCAGACGTCATAAGCCGCTTTCAGGCGTTTCACAAGCCCCATAAACCGGCGCTCTGTCTTCTGGGTACGCATAACAAACTCTGCCGCCTGATTCAGGCACGCCAGCTGCACCTGCGGTTCTCCGGTGAAGTAAGCCCGGCTGTCAAAATCGTGTAAAACCTGCGCCAGCAGATCGAGGTGATTTTTCACCTCAACCACCGACTGCTGAATATCTTCAAAGTTCGTGGCATCAATACGCGAATACATCGCCAGCGCCTGATTCATCTGACGCTTAATGCCAATGTAGTCGACGACTAACCCTTTGCTTTTGCCTTCCAGCTTGCGGTTGACGCGGGAGATGGTCTGGATCAGATTGTGTTTTTGTAGCGGCTTATCGATATAGATGGTATCCAGCTCCGGGACGTCAAAACCGGTCAGCCACATGTCCACCACGATGGCGATTTTGAAATTCGACTTCGCGTTTTTGAACTGTTTATCCAGCTCTTTGCGGTACTCTTTACTGCCCAGCAAATCGTACAGTTTAGCGTCATCATCTTTACCGCGCGTCATCACCATCTTGACCATTTCGGACGGTGGCAGCTCTTTCTGCTCCTGCTCGGTAAGCTCAACCCCATCCGGGGCCTGTCTAGCCTCAAACCACGCCGGACGAAAGTCTTTCAACTGACGATAGAAATCCCAGGCAATTTCCCGGCTGGCGCAGACAAACATCGCTTTGCCTTTCACCGTAGAGCCTTCTGCGACACGTTTTTCATAGTGCCTGGCAAAGTCTTCCGCCAGCGCCTCCAGGCGATCGTCATCGCCGAGAATGGCGTTCATGGTGGCGCTGGCCTTTTTGCTTTCGTCAATTTGCCACTCATTGGAGCCCGCGTTAGCACAATCTTCGTAGTACTTTTCTACCTCTTCCAGTTTACGGGCATCGAGGATGACCTTCGCGGCGCGGCCTTCGTAGACGATGCGTACCGTGATCTCATCCTGAACGGATTCGGTCATGGTATAGCTGTCCACGATGTCGCCAAAGACTCCCATCGTGGCGTCGATAGGGGTGCCGGTAAAACCGACATAGGTGGCTTGCGGCAGCGAATCGTGTAGGTATTTGGCGAACCCCCATGCTTTACGCACCTTGCCGCTCTCTTTATCGACGATCACCTTCTGATCGAGGTTGATCTGGCTGCGGTGCGCTTCGTCAGAAATGCAGATGATATTGCTGCGCTCGGAAAGGAGTTCGGCGTCTTCGGTAAATTTATGGATAGTGGTCAGGAAGACGCCGCCGCTGTTGCGACCGGCCAGTTTTTCCCGTAGATCGTCGCGGCTGGTGACGGGCACCACCGTTTCGTCGCCGATATAGTTTTTGGCATTACACATCTGCGCCGAGAGCTGATCGTCCAGATCGGTGCGGTCGGTGATCAGCACGATCGTCGGGCTGGCGAACTCGACGCTTTTCATCAGCAGGCGAGTTAAGAACTGCATGGTGTAGCTTTTGCCGCAGCCGGTCGCGCCGAAGTAGGTGCCGCCTTTACCGTCGCCGAAAGGTTTACGTGCCCGCTCGATGCTGTAGTACAGCTTGCGGGCCGCATAGTACTGCGGGTAGCGGCAGCAGATTTTCACTTCATGTTTGGCTTTATCCGGGAAACAGATAAAGTTTTTTATTACGTCTAGCAGGCGTACAGGGTGAAACAGTCCCTGAATCATTGAGTGCAGGGATGGGATACCGTCCTGCTCGCGATTTTCATTGCCGGTGACTTTACGCCATGAGTAGAAGTACTCGTACGGCGCAAACAGGTTACCCATACGATTATTGACGCCGTCGCTGATAATGCACAGCGCGTTATAGACAAACAGCTGCGGAATATCGCGGCGGTAGCGGATGCAGAGTTGTTTATACGCATCGCCAATACTGGCTTCCTGCTCGCGCACTGCGCTTTTAAATTCAAACACCACTAACGGCAGGCCGTTAATATACAGAATGGCATCCGGAATACGCGGCTGGTTTTCTTTGCCGGTAATGGTCAGCTGATTGACGATTTTAACCCGGTTCAGCGGTTGGATAAGATAGCCTGCCGGCGTTTCTGCGGCCTGTTGCTGCGGGACCTCTTCGGTATCAAACAGTTCACGCAGCACGGCGGGCAGGTGCCGGGTATCGAGCAGTTCGATATAGAGATCTTTCTGCTGGCGATCGTCGCGTTTAAACAGGAAACCGTTGGCCAGCCAGGAACAGAAGGTTTTATTACTTTCGTAGAGATCGGAGGCGGGCAGGGTAGTGAACTGCTTGATCAGACGCTGGATCTCTTCTTCGGTGATACCGTCGGCCTGATAGCGGGCGGCGAGGTAATGACGAAGATCGTCTTCGATAATCACCAGATCGAGGCTGGAACGCGGCACATTATCGCCGATCAGGTGCTGATATCCCTGATCCTGCAGTAACTCAATTATCGCCTGTTCTAACTTCGCTTCACTGAATGAGAGATGCATATCTCGCTCCGGCCCTGGCTGATTTTCTGGTAAGGGTTCCTGTAACAGAAGAAAACCTTATCAGAAACCCCCTGATTTTACAGGGGGGAAATGCATTATGCGGGTTCGGTTTGGGCTACTAAATTTGGCAGATCCTCCAGAGAGAGCTCGCCGGAGATAAGTTTAGGGAGCAGGGTGTCGCGGAGATTAGTTAAAGCAATATTTTGATAATTATTATTCAGTATTTTTGAAAAATAATTTTTAACAAGCAAAGAATAACTATTTGTTAATTCTTCATTGCAAAAAGGAATTTTAATATTTTTGAATGTATCTCTTGTTATTGTGTTGAAAACTGAGCCGTGTCCCATTTGTTGAAGAGCCTGGACTGCATTTTTTAATTGGAAATAAATATACTCATCAGAAATATTATTTTTACCAATAACACCATAGCATGACTGATTCATTGCCATCGGTACAGCAACCATAGCACATTTCCCTACAGTTCCTCTGGCGCTGATTATTGTTGTTCCTTTTCTTAATAACTTTGCGGAGGAATTGTTGAGCCCTTCAGTGGTAATGTTTTTCTCTGTAGTTAATACATATACGTCGGATTCATTAGGTGCATCGACGACAGAGAACCATGGAATATCTCCATTCCAGTACTCTTCTACAGAGGTTTTAGGTGTGCCTCCACCAATGAGTTCTATCAAATCGTTGAAAGATGTTGTTATCCAACCTTTAGGCACCCAGCCCAACTCTGTTTCTTCAAACTCCGATGGGAACAGAGCACAAATATCCGCTGGAAGTGGTTTGAAATCTACACTATTGCGAACTTTTTGACGGAGTTCGGCGCGAGATTGCAGCGTTTCCGGGATTGGGTTTCCTGCATCCAGCGCGTTATCAATTACAGGATCGAAATCCACAAACCAGGATTTGAACAGGGTTTGGGACATTTGTTCCAGGGTTTGGTTGATTCCTAAATTAAGATTAATTTTATTCTCTAAATCAAAATAAATTTTTTCAAGGTTCATTCTCTCTTCAATAGGAGGAATCGGTAATGGGATTTCCTTTACATCTTTTAAATTAAGAGTTTTTTGAACAGTTGTATTAGCTCTTGAATCTAAGAAGTATTTTGTATAAGGAGATTGAAGACAAATATGTATCCACTCTGCGCTTATTTCATCGGATGGTTTAATAACTGCGATAGCACGAGCAACATTCCACCCGTGTAAGTCTTTAGTCGTAATAGCACTTAAGCCGGTCGAACCAACTAGTGTTAAAAGAACTTCCCCACCTTCTAATCGCGTCTTAGAAAATTTACTTTCAATATCGTGAGAAACTTTTAATACATCGACAACGGAAATTTCTCCATTTTGTATGTTATTTACACGAATAATTCCAATGCCATCGTCCTGATGTTGGCCAGGCTGAACAATACCATAAGAAATATTTCCACCTTTTGTGCAATCAACAAGGCTTCTACAATGCCATCCAGGTGGTAGTTTGAAGTCTTCATTCCCCATAACCCAGCGCCTCCAGGTTCTGACGAATGGCTTTATCCAGTGCTTCCGCCTGCTTCATCTGCGCAAATAGTGTCTGCGACAACTCGCGCATTTTAGTTTCAAACGCCACACCGTCGTCTTCCTGCTCGGCGGCACCCACGTAGCGGCCCGGCGTCAGCACATAGTCGTTAGCCTTCATCTCTGCAATAGTCGCGACCTTGCAGAATCCGGCCTGATCTTCGTACTGCGCCAGTTGGCTGTCGCCGCGCTTAATACGCTCGGCCAGCTCTTCCGGCGTGCTGCGCCAGGCGTGGTAGGTATCGGCGATGGTGGCGATATCGTCCGCCGTCAGCTCTTTGGTGGTGCGGTTCATCATGGTGCCGAGATTACGCGCATCGATAAACAGCGTCTCGCCCTGACGGTTACGATAACCTTTGGCCGGATCGACCGCCTTCGATTTGGTCATAAACCACAGGCACACCGGGATCTGGGTGGTGAAGAACAGCTGTCCGGGCAGGGCGATCATGCAGTCAATCAGATCGTTTTCGATCATCTGCGCACGGATCTCGCCTTCGCCGCTGGTGTTGGAGCTCATCGAGCCGTTTGCCAGCACAAAACCGGCGGTACCGTTGGCCGACAGCTTGGAGAGCATATGCAAAATCCAGCCGTAGTTGGCGTTACCGGTCGGCGGCGTACGATAGCCTGCAAAGCGCGGATCTTTGGTTAGCTCGGCGTCGTTACGCCAGTCTTTCAGGTTAAACGGCGGGTTGGCCAGAATATAGTCGGCTTTCAGGTCCGGGTGCTGGTCGCTGAAGAAGGTGTCCGCCGGGCGTTCACCGAGGTTGGCGGACAGGCCGCGAATGGCGAGGTTCATCTTCGCCAGCTTGTAGGTGGTGGCCGTCAGCTCCTGGCCGTACAGGGCGATATCACGACTTTTCCCCTGATGGCTTTCAACGAACTTCACCGACTGCACAAACATCCCTGCTGAGCCACAGCAGGGGTCATAAATTTTGCCCTGGAAGGGTTCGAGCATTTCGGTCAGCAGTGTGACCACGCATTTTGGCGTGTAGAATTCACCGCCGCCTTTGCCTTCGGTAGCAGCAAACTTGCCGAGGAAGTATTCGTACACGCGACCGACCAGATCTTCTTTCGACAGTGCCTTAACGTCGGTTTCGTGAGCCAACGTTTCAATGTTGTCGATGGTATCGATAAGCGATGCCAGCTTCTTGGTTTCCAGATTCTGGCGGCTGAAGTAGTTGTCCGGCAGCGCGCCTTTCAGCGACGCGTTGCGCTTCTCAATGGTGGAGAGCGCGGTATCAATGCGTACGGCAATATCATCCTGCTTGGCGTGCTGTTTGATGAATGACCAGCGCGCCTCTTCCGGCAGATAGAAGATGTTGTCCTGCTGATAGAAGACTTCCATTTCGAGGAAATCGCCCTGGCCCTCGTCCTTCATCTTCTGACGGCGGGCTTCAAACTTATCGCTGATAAACTTCAGGAACACGAGGCTCAGTACCACGTGTTTGTACTCGGAGGATTCAACGCTGCCGCGAAGCTGGTTCGCGGTATCCCATAATGTGTCTTCAAAGCCTTTCTTTGCTTTGGCTTTTTTAGTTGGTGCTTTGGCCATGATGGACTCGTTCTGGAAAAATTTGGTGGCTATTGTAACGATAAAATCGACAAAGGTCCGCTGTCTGTCAGACTAAACTTTGCCGGCATGAGTAACCTGGAGGTTCGCAGGCTGGTGCCTACCTCGAACGGTACCACCCACAGGCGTAGCGTCTTTCCCCCTGAATGATTGAATTCAAAAGGGTGCTCAAGCGGAACGCTGAATCCGGCATGGTGGGGATAAATTAAGAGCATGTCCCCTGCGCCTTGCAGATGATTCATACCATAGGCCAGCATTTGGTATAAATCGCTCTGGGCAAGGTTGAACTTACTGTTGGCTGCTTCAACCAGCTTCCATTTCATGTCGCAAATGATAGATGATTTCTCTGAGTTATCGTGCGGTATAAGCCAGATATCCGGGCGGAGCTGAAACATGGAAGATGTGTCGTACCGGGCAAGATAATGTGACCTCGACTGCGGCTTCACTTGCCAGTGAGCGTGGTAATGCTGACGGAACCATGTCGTCACAAAGGCTTCAAATACGGCTTCCATAGGGAACAAGAGAGAGATGGCTTCCGTATGGCCTTGCATACAATGCGGCGAATTACCTTGCAAGATTAGCTTTGCCCAGTTCAGCGCCTTTTCGTAATGCTGCATATGGCGATCCAGATGAATCTGCCTGAAGGCGATATCAATATTATCGACCTTCGGTATGGGGTCAAAAAGCGCCTGCAGGCGGTTCAGGGCCTGTAGAAGTTGCGGGTTAGTCGCGTAGCTATAAACCTTATCAATAGCCGTTTTCAACAGCCGGTTTTCTGGTCGCTCGACGCGATATTCATCATATTCCACATAGAAGCGATCGCGGCGGACGCTATTTTTTTTGAGCTGCTCGCTTATCAGTAACTTACCTTTTAGCCAGGGAAGGTTGTCCTGCTGACGGAGGTAATCGTGTTTTAATCCTTTGCGAACGATAGCTTCCATGCTCGTGATGAACTGTTGGATGAAAATATCCATTAATGTCATCCGTGACGTCATGATGCTGGCTGCTGTGGTTTCAATATGGCGAAAATCCTTCAGCGTTGTCAGCATCATTAATAATCGCTGGCGAGCCTCAAGTGGCTTATCTTGCTTCTTACCCGTTTTTGGCAGGACCTCAATAAGCCGCTGTTGAGGCAGAGCAATAATGCCAACGTAATTTTTCACCTGAATCACTTTGACGCCACCAATGGCACGCAGAGATAACAAGCGTTGGTCCTCACCCTCATTGTCTTTCAGGCAGCGTTGTTCTAGCCAGCGAAATGCTGCGGTAGGGAGTGGTTCTGCATCAGCGAATTTTCCCCGGTCCTCTTCGCTGACAAGATAACCGTACTCAAAAATGGAGTGCGTGCTGCCAGCCATCAGTCTTGCACCGCCGCTGTAGAGCCCGGATTGTAAATTTGCTGGTATGCCAGCGCATTATCCCAGACCGGATCGTTGTCCTTACATAATTGGTAGCTGATGCCTGCTTCCTGAAGGTCATCAATCGCAGTTTTGCCGAAAAGCGTTGCCAGATCGTTCTGGTTTTCTACTGAGCGAACAAAATGCAGTGATTTTTCTGCTTTTTGATTGTCACCGAGCACCAGGCGAATTTTCTGCCAGTCGTTATAAAAATACTCTTCCAGTAGCGGGAGTATTTTATTCTTCATCACGCGTTTTAATTTTTTAAACGCTTCAACGGGATTGTCTTTCTCTTGTACGACCGGCATAAAAAAAGCATGTCCGAGGGTATGCTCGCTGTCATAAAGTGCCTGAATTCTCGCATTCAGCGTGGTAAGCAATTCCGTAAGATTAATTCCCTGGATAACCGTGTCGTTCAGTACCGATACATCCGGCATGAGGGGTTGAAATTCGAAGCGCCGACGCAAGGCGGTATCTAACGCGGTCAGCGAACGATCCGCGGTATTCATGGTACCTATGATGTATAGATTATTAGGTACAGAAAAGGGTTGCGATGAGTAAGGAAGGCTAACGCTTAGCGCTTCACTTTCGCCTGCGCGTTTAGAGGTTTCAATCAAAGTAATGAGCTCGCCAAATATCCTGGAGATATTGCCACGGTTAATTTCATCAATGATCAGGACATAATTCTGCTTTTTCTTTGTCTGTGGCGCTTCTGGCGTTGCAGGGAGATGCCATTCTTTAATCAGATATTGAAGGATGCCGCGAACGTAGGAAATATTATAAATATTCTCTTTCTCCCCCTGATAAAGACGACGAATATTTTCAATCGATGCGGGATAGCCTTTATCAAGTTGATCGTTTTTGGATTGGGAGGGGAATACCCGGAATGTGCTGTTATTGGCGTAGGAAACCCGGAAGACGCTGCCATTAGTTGTCTTTAAAACAATGGTGTCTTTTTCTGCACACTGGGCTTTGAACTTCTCCAGAGCATCATCAAGGGCCAATTGTGCCCCTGCGTTACCGAAAGAAGCATCTTCGCAAATTTGCTTGAATACGCCGGGTTTTATGTCATAGCGAACATTGCCATCATCACTGGTTTCCGCCCGAAGTCCCTCAATGAACTCTTCATAGCCAAAACTTTGGTGGAAGGTGATAAAGCGTATGCGCTTTTCGTCAATGAGCGTGTCATACATCTTTTTAAGTTCAGTGCGACGCTCTGTTTTTTCTTTTCCTTCCAGGCGAGTATAGGCTTGTGGCTCACAGGCACGTACTGCAATTTCAATGGTTTTGTAGGTTTTTCCTGTTCCTGGCGGTCCATACAGTATGAGGTTTTTAGCGGGAAGAATATCATTCGGTTCATTGCCACGCTCATCATCGCTTAAGATGGATGACTCAATGCTATCTGCACTGTTGCCCTCTTCTTCAATTTCAAACTCATACAAATGCCAAAGCGACATATTGAGTTCAATATCGTCCGGGTCGTTATTGAGGTAGCGATGGAAGGTTTCTTTAAGTGCGATATTAAGCTTAAACCACTTTGACGGTGTCCATTCACCGTCCTTTGGCAGATTTAGCTGGAAGTGGTTATTGCAATAATTATAAACGCTGAAGAAGACCCCTTCGTTGATAATGCTGGTTATTTGCGAGGGGTAGAAGGCTGCAAAGGTGCGGCTACATAGTGCACGGTAGAATTTCTTCAGCTTACCTTGCTCTTTTAGAGACTGTAAGCGTTGATGAGCCAGCTCAAACACCTCAAGTGTGCAACCAGAGGCAATGAGCCTGGTGAGCTCGCGGAGGTCATCTTTAGCTTGTATAAACTCTTCATGGGACATGCCACCTTGTCGCAGGCTGGCAACCCGATTATCACGTGTATACCAAAGGTCCAGGATGGTTTGATCGCTGAAATCTGGCTTCTCGCGCTGAACCCGGCCAACAATCTCACGATATCCTGACCCCCACTCAGCATTGTTTTCGTTATTTTTCTGCGCGAAATTCCTGAAGAAAGGGGCGAGTGATTGTGGATCTTGTACCATTTGACGGACTCCTGATGCCAATACTATTGATCATGGTTATATTTTATATCAAAAATCGCAATATATTTCCTTAAACATTTATCAGATATATGAAATGGCGCCTATTTTATTTTTTCATTGATAGAGGCGGATTTTCAGGCAAAATGGTGGGGTGGATTTTATTGAGCAGTTATCATGATAAGGTGAACAATATGCGAGATTTTAATTCTGGTGACATTAATGGTGATGTCACTATTAATGATCATTCAACTGAGCAAAAATTTAAGTTATTCATTCATTGTGATAATGATGAGTTACTTTCAGAAGAGCAGCATCGGTTAAAAGTTTTGGAGAAGGAGAGGAAAAGAAAATCAACCCTCGCCTTAAAAATTTTGGCCGGGTGCGGTATTTTAATGCTCTTTGCCGGAGGGTGGTATTATATTCATGGCCAATGGGATCTAGTCTCTGGTTTGACCGGATTCGCAGGCGGTCTTTTCAGCCTTGCGACTATTTGTCGCTCAGATGTGCCAACGACTTTTGAGAAAAGACAGCTAGATGCTTTACAGGAAATTAATCTCATTCTGAGAGAAAGAGATGTCAGATAGCTAGTATGACCATGGCCCTATGAGATTGGGGCCAAAAATTGAGTTTCAAATGTAGGTTGAGACGAAGACCATGAATCAATATATTGGGTGAGAACATGACATCATTGTTATCGCTATAGTTTATTTGCGAAAGTAGATGTGAGAAGCTGATGAAGGGTGAAACATGTGCAGTATATGAGATAAATCCCGCTTGCCACGCCTGGCCCGCCCACCATCCCGCAGACGGTTGCGAACCGTAGCCCCGGTAAGCAAAGCGCCACCGGGGGACAAGCCAGTTCGCCACGGCGAAAAACTCACTCCATCGCCACCTTCACCGCCTCGCCCAGCTTCACCATCACCTCCCGATGCTTCTCGATCGGCGGCAGGGCGCAGTTGATCCTGACGCAATTGCGATATTTCCCGGACGCCGAGAACAGCGAACCCGGCGCGACCTGGATTTTCATGCGGCACAGTTGCTTCGCGACGCAGACCATATCGACATGCTCCGGTAGCTCAACCCACAGCATATAGCCGCCTTTTGGCCGGGTGACGCAGATCCCACACGGAAAATACTCCCGCAGCCAGCAGGTATAGATTTCCATATTGCGCTGGTAGATCTGCCGCATCCGACGTACGTGACGGTGGTAGTGGCCTTCGCGAATAAAAATGGATGCCGCCAGTTGCGTCGAGGGAACGTTGGTGCCGCTGGCGGCGTATTTCATCTGCAATAGCCGGTCGTAATAGCGGCCGGGCGCGATCCAGCCGATGCGCAGGCCCGGCGCGATAGTTTTAGTAAAAGAACTACACAACATTACCCGTCCGTCGATATCCCATGAATGGATGGTGCGCGGACGCGGGTAGTCGGTGGCCAGCTCGCCGTAGATATCATCTTCAAAAATAACGATATCGTGACGTTGGGCGAGGGTGAGTATCGCGCGTTTGCGGGCGTCTGGCATGATAAAACCCTGCGGATTATTGCAGTTCGGCACCAGGATAACGCCTTTGATCGGCCACTGATCTAATGCCAGCTCCAGCGCTTCCAGGCTGATCCCGCTATCCGGATCGGTCGGGATCTCAATGGCCTTCAGCCCCAAACCGCGCAGCAGCTGCATGGTGCCGTAATAGGTCGGGGACTCCACGGCGACGATGTCGCCAGGCTGGCACACCGACAGCAGGGCCAGCGACAGGGCGCTATGGCAGCCGCTGGTGATCACTAAATCATCGACGGTGACCACGGAACCGCCGTCGAGCATCAGGCGGGCGATTTGTTCGCGCAGCTCTCGGCGCCCGGCCAGTTCGTCGTAGTTCAGCACTTCGTTGATATTGTGCTGGATAACCCGACTCAGCTCACGCCACAACGGCTTCAGGCTGGGTTGAGTGACGTCCGGCGAGCCGCCGCCGAAGGGAATAATGCTTTTGTCATTGCGGGCGTCGAGCATGGTCAGCACCTGATCCCACTGGGTGATCTCCACCGGGCGCTGAACCGGGCGCGACATCGGCGGCACCGGCGGCTGCGCTTTACGCGGGGCGACAAAATAGCCGGAACGCGGCTGCGGGGTGATTAGCCGCTGCTGTTCCAGCATTTGATAGGCCTGCTGGACGGTGCTGATGCTGACACCGTGCTCCTGACTCAGGCTGCGTACCGATGGCAGTTTTTCGCCGTCGCGATACAGCCCTTGCTCAATACGTTCTGCCAGCAGGCTGGCCAGATGTTGGTAACGCGTCATGCTGTATCCCTTATTGCCGCCATACAGATAGATAAACCAGTACAGATGAATGAAAAAAAAGCCACGCAGATACCGTTTTAGCCAATCTGTATGTTAAAGAAAAGAGTTTTGTGCATCTGTATTGTCTGGCCTCCGATCCGCGAAGATAAAGACTCTGGCAAGGTGAGGAGGTGGAGTATGGAATTTCATGAGAACCGGGCAAGACAGCCGTTTATCGGCTTCATATTACTGGGCAGAATGATAAGAAAATGGTGGCTTCGGCAGCAAACGCGACGGATTTTGCAGCGAATGAGCGATGAACAGCTGAAAGATGTCGGCCTGCGGCGCGATCAGCTCAATTAAAAAGTCCGGTCTTTCACCCGGCGCTTGTCCGTAGCCCCGGTAAGCGGTAGCGCGACCGGGGAAATGTCCGCCAGGGTTATACATTCACAATATTTATCAATTAATGCTTCTGCGTCCGCTGTTTCTTGATACTTACCCTGATAAGTATTATTTTGCTCTCAGTTAACTGAGGAAAGAAACATGACCGAAGACGAATTGTTCGCCCGCCGCCCGATGGGGATGCGGATGGCGATGGTGGTCCGCCAGTGGCGCGCGACCATCGACTCTGCTATCACCGATACCGGCCTGACCCAGTCAAGCTGGACGGTGCTGATGCAGCTGCATCAACTGGGGGATAACGTCTCGGTCAGCGAACTGGCGGAAGTGCAGGGTATTGAACTGCCGCCGCTGATGCGCACCCTCACGCAGCTCGAAAGTCAGGGCTATCTGCTGCGTTCAACATCGCCCTATGACAAACGCATACGCCTGCTGACGCTGACGGCGGAAGGCCTGTCGATACTGGAAGATCTGAACCGTGTGATTGAGACCTATCAATCCCGGGTCACCCGGACCATTCCTGCGGACGATCTCGCCACCTTCAGCGCCACCTTAAATCACATCGCCTGCAATTTGCGGACAATCCGCGAAGAAGATAACAAGATCTAAACTATGATGACCCCTGAACAAAAATTTGCCCGCTGGGTAAGGGTGAGTATTGCCGCTTTCCTGGCTATATTCGCCTGGTTTATCGTTGCCGATATCTGGATCCCGCTGACGCCGGACTCGACCGTCATGCGGGTGGTGACGCCCGTTGCACCGCGGGTCTCCGGCTATGTGTCGCAGGTCTATGTGCACAACAATAGCCAGGTGAAGAAGGGAGACCTGCTCTATGAGCTGGATCCGACGCCGTTTATCAATAAAGTCCAGGCGGCACAGATTGCGCTTGCCCAGGCGAAGCTGAGCAACCAGCAGCTCGATGCGCAGATCGCCGCCGCGCGCGCCAACCTGCGCACCGCGCAGTACACCGCCCGCAACGATAAGGTCACCCTCGATCGCTACCAGCGCTTGAGCACCATGCAAAACGTTTCGCAAGCGGATCTCGATAAGGTACGCACCACCTGGCAGACCAGCGAACAGGCGGTAAGCGCGCTGAATGCCAGCATTCAGAATCTGCTCATTCAACGCGGGGAGCGCGACGACAGCCGTAACGTGACGCTGCAAAAATACCGCAACGCGCTGGAAGAGGCGCAGCTCAACCTTGGCTGGAGCAAAGTCTACGCCGAAACGGACGGGATGGTGAGCAACCTGCAGCTCAACCCCGGCCTGTATGCCACCGCCGCTACGCCGCTGTTGGCGCTGGTCAGCAACCATACTGATATTGTCGCCGATTTTCGTGAGAAGAGTCTGCGCCACACCGGGGTGAATACTGATGCCGCGGTGGTCTTCGATGCTCTGCCGGGCAACGTCTTTCCGGCGCACGTTACCAGCAGCGATGCCGGGATTTTAGCCGGCCAGGAAGAGGTCAACGGCCAGCTGTCGCAGCCCGAGCAGTCTACCCGCTGGGTGCGCGATGCCCAACGTATGCGGATCCACGTCGCCCTCGATGAACCTCTGGACAAACCGTTGCCGACCGGCGCCCGCGCCACGGTTCAGCTCTATAACAGCGACGGTCCGTTCGCCCGCACCTTCGCCGGTCTGCAGATCCATCTGGTGAGCCTGCTGCACTATGTCTATTAATACGCTGGCTCGCGTTTTCACCCCGCACGGTAATATCGTTTACACGGCGAATGACTTTCGTCAGACGCTGCGGATCGCCTTCGCCGGGATGATAGCGCTGAGTATCTCGACCTTCTACGACGTGCAGTACGGCGTCTTCTTTGTCGTCTATCCGCTGATGCTGCTGTCGCTGGTGCCGGTCTTTAATCGTCACGTCGCCAGGCAGTTTATGTTCAGTGCAGCGGTAAACTGCGTCGAAATGGTGCTGATCGTCGGATATTTATCGCAATGGCCGATTGTGATGACGCTGGTGGTTTTCGGCCTCTATGTGATGCGTTTTCGCTTTATGAGCCAGGGACCGCTGTTTCTGCTGGGGTCGATGGGGGTGGTCTGTCAGAGCACGATGCTCAACTTTATGAGCTATCCCACCAGCAGCTGGCACACGCTGCTGTTCTCTAATATGGAAGCCTGCGTGATGGCGGTGGCGCTCAGCGCGTTAATGAATTACCTGATTCCGGATGTCGAACCGCGTAAGCCGCCGCCGCGAATCGAGAAAGACGCCGCCCGGGTGCGCCATGAATCGCTGCTCTCCGGCACCGTCGCCACCCTGATTTTCGTGGTCTTCCAGATCTGCGATCTCAGCGATTCTCTTTCGGCGCTGATGGCGGGGATCCTGATCCTGTTCCCGATGCACTATCGCGGCGCGGTAATAAGCTCGCTGTGGCGCGTTGTGGGCGTGGTGTTGTCCTGCCTGTATATTCTGGTGGTACAATTGCTTATCTATGATTTCAGCAATCATATGATATTGATGATGCCGCTGATTGGCCTGGGGCTGGCCTTTAGCGCCCGCCTGCATGTCATGGAAAAGGTTGGCGCCGGGGTCGGTTTCGCCAGCATCACCACCATCGGGATTATGTTCGGCCAGAACCTGCATCCGGACCAGGATCTGATCTTCAGCGACCTCTATCGCATTACCTCGGTAACCACCTCGCTTATCGTTACGCTGACGCTGGTTTTCCTCGTGCATCGGATTCTGAACTGCTTTGCGCCGACGCGGTTTGTCATCACGGAATAACCTCAGGCCGCCAACGCGCGCAACTGGCGATCGGGTGATTGACGGGGGATCGCAATGGCCACCGTGCTCGCTTTACGCCGGGTGGCGGCTGGCGCCTTACCCGGCCTACAAAACTGCCGCTGTGCCTGCTTTACGCCGGGTGGCGGCTGGCGCCTTACCCGGCCTACAAAACTGCCGCTGTGCCTGCTTTACGCCGGGTGGCGGCTGGTGCCTTACCCGGCCTACAAAACTGCCGCTGTGCCTGCTTTACGCCGGGTGGCGGCTGGCGCCTTACCCGGCCTACAAAACTGCCGCTGTGCCTGCTTTACGCCGGGTGGAGGCTGGTGCCTTACCCGGCCTACAAAACTGCCGCTGTGCCTGCTTTACGCCGGGTGGCGGCTGGCGCCTTACCCGGCCGATAAAACGGCCACTGTGCCTGCTTTACGCCGGGTGGTGGCTGGCGCCTTACCCGGCCTACAAAATTGCCGCTGTGCGCGCTTTATGCGGGGAGCGGCTCGGCCTACAAACAGACCGGGGCAGGGCAATCCGCGATCGACTGTAGGCCCGCGCAAGCGAAGCGCCGCCGGGCGATAATTGACGCCCTGGCAGGGACAGCCCTTACGCCTGCTGCGGAAAGTTAGCCAGTAGCTGGTAATCATCCCCGGCAACGTGGAATATGGCTTCCGTTTGGCCGGGGATAACCCACTGCTGCTCTTCTCCCGGCAGATAGCGCAGATAAATGCATAATCCGCAACCGCCGCGCAGCTGGCGTGGGATATCCTTGACCTGAAAGGATAATCCCGCCGCCTGCGGGGCTTTGCGTATCCGCACCACCCCTGCCGTCGAATGAAATAAAAACAGATATACCGTCATCCTTGTCGCCTCTGGCGTTGGCCGATCAGCGCCGCGCCGATGGCTCCGGCAAACTGGGCGTCCGGGTGCCTGTGCACCGTCATGCCGAGGTGGCGCTCCAGCATCGCGGCGAACGTCGCGCAGCGGCTGACGCCGCCGGTAAACAGCAGCGGCCCCTGTGCTGGCAGTCGACCGATGAAGTGAGCGCTGCGTCGGGCCATGGCGTTAATCACCCCGGCCAGAATGGCCTCTGGCGGTACCCCCGCCGATCGCAGGCTGATCGCCTCGGACTCGGCGAAGACCGTGCACATGCTGGTGATGGCGTGCGGCGCAACGCCCTCGGTGAGGGTATCCAGCCGCTCGACGCTGGCGCCGAGCGTGCGCGAAATCACCTCGAGAAAGCGCCCGGTGCCCGCCGCGCATTTATCGTTCATCAGGAAGGCGCTGAGATTGCCGTACTTATCAAGCTGGATAACCTTACTGTCCTGGCCGCCGATATCAATCATCGTGCGGGCTGTGGGAGCCAGCAAGCGGGTGCCAGGCCCGTGGCAGGAAATCTCCGTCACCTGCTTATCGGCGAAATCCACCAGCTGGCAGCCATAGCCGGTTAAGGTCAAAAACGGTCGGGATGCCAGCCCTGCTGGCGGGCTTCGGAGAACTGAGCGAAAATAGCGGGTAGATCGGTGATAAGGGACATGGTTTTCCTTCCCCGTACACGGGAGATGATGAAAGAACCTGTATTATAACCCTGTTAATCGTGTGTTTATTGATCTCCGCAGGCGTTGACCGGGCTAATAGACCTTTTTCAGATCCATCTCCTCCTGAATCCGCTCGCTCCAGGCGAGATGGGTCCGGATGGCCTCCTCGATACCGGCGTTGTAAAACAGCGGCCCCAGCTCTTTGGCGATAAAGTCGACAAAAAACTCGGCGTCGAATTGCTCCAGTTCGAGGTCGAAATGGGTTTCGCAGTATTTTCTTAGCTTTTCGCATAACAGGTCGCGCTGCGGCGGGCTGAGTTCAATATCGCTCATCTTTGCTCTTTCTCCGTGTGGTTATGTGCCGGGGTCATCAGGATTGCCGGGCTTCGATGGCCGCTTCCGAACGTTGGCGCAGGTTGTGCAATAACCCGACCAGGCAGCAGGAGGCCGCGATCCCGGCGACCACCGCCAGCATGTGGAACGGCAATCTGCCGCCGTGAAACCATAGCCAGCGTGCCGCCTCAATGGAAAGCGCGCTGACGCTGAGGATCACGATATTCAGCGACGCGGAGACGGTGCCCTTCGGCAGATCGTTGGAAAACAGGGTAAAGCGGAACAGCGTCGGGAAAATCAGCCCGATGCCGAAAGAGTAAAAGCAGGTCCCCAGCACCGACCAGAGCCAGACGTGCGGCCATGCCAGGTTGCCGAAAATCAGCAGCGCCAGCCCGATGGCCTGGATGGGGACCGCGCTCAGCACAAAGCGCGGGCGCGTGGGGTCCCGCACCCAGCGCGCTACCGACAGGTTGGCGATAATCACCGCGCTAAAGACCGGCACCTGCACCCAGGCGAATTCGCCGCTGCTGAGCCCGCCGTCATCCATTAAAATAACCGGCGAGACGGCGACCCAGCTCATCAGCGGGATATAGCTCAAGGAGAGCGTGGCGGCGCCGGATAAAAAGATCCGATTGCGGAAGACGTCGCGGAAGTCACGAACCACGCTACCGGCGCTGAAGGGCACGTCGCCGCGACGCACCGTTTCCGGCATGTTCAGCAGCAGCCCCAGCCAGGCGATAAATCCCATCGCGGCGATAATGCCGAACAGGACTTTCCAGTGGACGAAGTGCATCAGCGCCGCGCCGGAAAGCGGGCCGACGATCGGCGCTATCAGCACGATCGAGGTGATCACCGCCATCAGCTTAATCGATCTTTTCTCGTCAAAGGCCTCCTGCACGGTGACGTAGCCGACCGTGGCGATAAAACAGATGCTGGTGCCCTGAACGAAGCGCGCGACGAGGAACTGCGTCATGGAGGTGGTCAACATCGTCGCGAGGCAGGCAAGAGTGAAGATCAGCGCCCCGGCGAGCAGCACCGGTCGACGGCCGATACGGTCTGAGAGCGGTCCCAGCAACCACTGCAGGGCCATACCGCCGGCCATATACACGCTGACCGAAGCCGGCGCCAGCGCCACGTCGGCGTTGAAATCGCGCACCACGTGGATGATCCCCGGCTGGATAAGGTCGGTGGTCAGATAGGCGGAAAAATCATAGAGAATCAACGCGATGGGAAAGACAAGCGTCGCGGAATGACGAGCAAATAGTCGCGATATCCATAACATAGCCTGCTCCCTCCTTATCGGGTCGTTATCGCCGGAAGCGTTGTGATGCTACCATTTTCAACCAATCTTAAGATGTAGCAGCGTCGGGATCTGCGAGAACAGCCACAGCAGCAGGCCGATAGATCCGCCGACCAGGGTGCCGTTGATACGGATAAACTGCAGGTCTTTGCCGATATTGAGCTCAATTTGCCGCGACATATCCCGCGCATCCCAGCTTTTGACCGTATCGCTGATGTGCCGGGTCAGGAAGGCGGCAAACTCCGGCGCCACCCGATGTGCCGCCTGCTCCAGGTGTTCGTTCAGCGACTCGCGCAGCGCGTCATCGTGGAGCAGCGTTTCGCCAAACCACTGCCCGGCATCGGCAATCCGCTGTTGAATCTGTGAGTCGTCGCGGGTGACATCATTTTTAATCCACGTCCGCAGGTCGGCCCATACCTCGCCAAGGTAGCGGTTGAAAGTCTCATCGTTTTTCAGATATGCCTTCATATTCTCCGCTTTTTCCGCCAGCAGCGGATCGGTTTTCAGGTTATCGATCAGTTTTAAGGTGGCGCGATCGAACGCCTGGCGGATCTGATGGCTGCGATCCTGGGTGACTTCGTCGAGCAGGGTATTGACCGCGTCGGTCACCATGTCGGCGCTGTGTTCGCCCAGCCATTCGGTGGGCAGAATTTTGGCCTTCAGCGGGTGCTCGGTCTCCAGCCAATGGACAATACCGCGAGCAATAAACGCGCGCGAACTGTCGCGCTGCAGCAACGCAATGAGCTGGCTAATGAGCGAATCCAGCAGCTTCTGATGGCGATGGTTGCGGGTTAATCCCTCCAGCATCATGGCGCTGGTCTGCGTCAGATCGACCTTATCAATCGCTTTATGTACCGCCCGGCGCAGCAGGCGCTGGATGCGGGCATCGTCGGTCAGTTCCAGAAAACCGCTCATCACCTGCAGCAGATGGTGACCCACTCGCCGGGCGTTTTCCGGCTGGCTGAACCAGTTGCCGAGCATCAGGGCCGGTTCATAGCGACGGATGAGCGCCACCAGTGAAGGGGTATCGAGAAATTTTTCCTGCACGAAATAGCCAAGATTATCGGCGATTCTGTCCTTATTGCGGGGAATAATCGCCGTATGCCGGGAGATAAACGGCAGCGGGATACGGCGAAACAGAGCCACCACCGCGAACCAGTCGGCCAGCGCCCCGACCATCGCCGCTTCGGAGATGGCTTTTAGCGCGCTGACCCACGGCGTTGGCGGCAGTAGCAGCGTGGTGATAAAAATGGCGACCGCAATCAGCAGTAGCGACAGCGCCAGCAGTTTGGCGCGTTTTAGTTCAGCGATTTTTTCCATAGGCTTAAGCATATAGCCTGACGGCGGACTCGTGCAAAAACTGCCACACAATCCAGCCGCCAAAAGCCATCAGTATACCGCCCGCCGCCCGCTCAACGCGCCAGACGACGGCGGAAAGGCGACGCTGCACCGCTGGCAGGGCAATCATCGTCACCAGCAAGAGATCCCACAGCAGCACGACACTGGTCATCCAGACTCCGCTGACGGCCTGCTGCGTCAGGGTGACGTCCGGCCCCAGCAGCGAAGTCATCAGCGCCAGATAAAACAGGGCGTTTTTGGGATTGAGCAGCGAAGAACCCAGCCCCAGCAGAAGCTGTTTTGCCAGCGACGGGCATGAAGCCGAGGCGCCGTCGGGAGCCAGCGCCGACGGGCGACTTTGCAGCAGCCGACTGCCAATCCACAGCAGATATGCCGCCCCCAGCAGCTCGACAACGGTAAACAGCAGCGGCGCCTGACGCAGCACGCCCCAGCCGATAATCGCCAGCACGATGTACAGCCCGTTTCCGGCGGCGATACCGACGCACAGGCCGGCGCTGCCGCGCAGGCGATAGCGGATGGCGTAGCCCATCAGTAAAAAGAAATCCGGCCCCGGACTCAGCAGAGCAACGAAGTGGGAGAGTACCAGCGCCGGAAACGCGGGCGGGAAAAACGACGTAAACATGTCCATAGCGACCTCAGAAAGAACCTGAGATCAGCCTATGGCAAGCGGAGCGCTAATTATTGTCTGATATTGATCGACCCAGCGCGTACTGGCGCGGCGTGGCGGCGGTGTAGCTGACAAAGGTTTTGTGGAAATGGCTCTGGTCGGCAAACCCGGCCTGGTAGCCGACGTCGGCGATCTCATCCCCGGCGCGCAGGCGCGTTTTGGCAAATTCAATGCGCGCCATATTCATAAAGCTGGCGGGGGTCAGGCCGGTGTCCTGCTTAAAGGTGCGGATCAGCGTCTCTTTGCGCAGGGCGAACTCGTGGGCCAGCGCATCAAGAGAGGGCGGCTGCTGTAGATCGGCCGCCAGGCGACTGAAAAGCTGTGAACTGGTCGCGCGCAGCGGTAGTGGCGGGGCGGCATAGAGCGGGAGCGCCCGGAGCAATTGCGCGATCTGTTCGGGGAGCGCCGCCGTTTGCTGCCGATCCATCAGCGTCACAATCTGCTGATATCGTGCGAAAAGCTCAGGATCGCGGATCACCGGATGCGGCGCGTTCATCTGCGCCTGGCTCGGGAGAAGCGGCAGCTGTTGCCGGCACCACGTCATGTCGAGGTACAGCATATGGTAGCTGCGCGGCCGGCCGTCGCGCGGGTTACAGCTGTGCGGCGCTTGAGCGGGGATAATGATCAGATCGCCGGGACGCAGCAGATATTCCTGCCCGTTGCACAGACAGCACGTTTCCCCTTCGATAATCGCCCCCAGAGAGAGCTGCGAATGGCGGTGCCGTTTATAGGCCTGGCGGCTTTGCCGGGTGCTGCGCAGTTCCAGCCAGGGCAGCTGTTCGTCGCGCCAGAAGATTTGCAGGATATCGCGCGTATGGCTCACGAAAGACTCCTTAGCGAAGGGGATAGGGGGTTTATAGCATGTCCTCCGGGGCCTGTCTGCGGGGGCGTTCTGAGAGCGGGCAGGCAAAAAATTGTCGTTATTACCGCCGGATAAAAATATCTTCCGTCCCGGCGCGCAAAGAGATAAGCGGCGGCGTGTGCGCTGGGCTACCGGTGGGTAGAGTCGTTTTCGTGTCCCTCCGCGCAGGCCATTTACCATGCAAAAAGGCTCAACGTCGACGCCGCATGATGCGGTTTTCAAAAAGTTTCTCCGGCATACGGAGACCGCGCGAGATTTTTTGGATATCCATCTGCCGTCCTCGCTACGCCAGCTTTGCGATCTGCAGACGCTACGGCTTGAATCCGCAAGTTTTATTGAGGAGGACCTGCATGCTTGCTACTCCGATGTGCTTTGGTCGTTAAAAACCACCGCCGGAGAGGGCTATATTTACGTCGTTATTGAGCACCAAAGCTCGCCGGATGCCCATATGGCCTTCAGGCTGATACGCTATGCCATTGCGGCAATGCAGCGTCATCTGGATGCCGGACATAAACGCCTGCCGTTGGTAGTACCCATGCTGTTCTATCACGGTATCGCCACGCCTTATCCGTATTCGTTGTGCTGGCTGGATGGCTTTACCCACCCGGCTCATGCCCGCGGATTATATACGACCGCTTTTCCGCTGGTGGATATTACGGTGATCCCGGATGACGAGATCGTCCAGCACCGACGCGTAGCGCTGCTGGAGTTCATGCAAAAGCATATCCGCCAGCGCGATTTGACGGGGCTGGTTGAGCAGCTAATTGTCATTTTGGTTAAGGAATATACTAATGACGGCCAGCTAAAAACGTTGTTTAATTACCTGGTATATTCCGGTGATGCCCCCCGTTTTGGCAGGTTTATTCGTGAGCTCGCCCGGCGGGCGCCGCAACATCATAAGGAGGGGCTGATGACTATTGCGGAAAGACTCAAGGAAGTTGGGCGTAGAAAAGGGCGCCGCGAAGGCCAGCGAGCCGAAGGGCTGCGCATTGCCCGTACGATGCTGGCGAATGGCATCGCTCTGGAGACGGTGCTGCGCGTCACCGGTCTGTCAGAAGAGGAGATTACCGCTGCTAAGCGTTGATTGTGTCGCCACATGGCCTTATCAGGCGGACTGGCCGCTATTACTGACTTCCTCGTTAAGCCTGTTCTTCGCCGGATATCGTCTGACGATCTCCGGCCGGAATCCTCCGTAAATACCTGACTTTACCTTCATGTCCAGCTATATTTACTAGTTTTAATGCTACTGAGTAGTTTTTATGACTACGTAAATAGCGATAACAAGAGACATACGATATGGCTTATCAGACGGTGAATCCTGCTAATAATCAGTTGATTAAACAGTACGCTGCGCACAGCGATGCGGATGTCGAAGCGGCGCTGCAGAAGGTGATGCTCCATCGCCTGTAGTTTTTCACGCTGTTATTCAGACCTTCCGGTGCGGCATAACCTTCGCATTCTTATGTCATGCACGCCTCGGCAGGTTTAACGTCTGGTCTGTTTTTTTATATTTTCATTGGTATCCGGGTAATTGATTTACATCAAATGAGGTCTTGTTTAATACGTCTTGTTTATTTTTAGTACTATCGACTAAAAGCGATGCAATATAAAGGTTTTTATCTGGTGTGTAATATTTTAATTGTCAATATTGAGCTGGTTAAATGAGCTTTGTAAGCATTGGTGTTTATTGTATAAATTGGCAGGGTGAGATTTTTATCTTAAAACAAGAAACTCTGGCAATATATAAAAGAACAGTTGATGTTATAGTGTATGCTCATTCAAAAGAAAGTGCCCTCGGCTTCACTTTATTATTCATGGTATGTATTACATCTCCGCCATTAACCGCGGTATATATAGCTGAGGAGAATAAAAAAGATAATTTTTTGACATGTAGTCAATGCCAAATCGCCTGTGCAACGAAGTGAAGAGTGTACCATTTTAAATAATCCAGCATTAAATAATGGGGCTGATGTTTAGAATCTATTATTGTCGCCACGTGGGAAAGGTATGCTATTGATATGGTGAATATATTAGGGAGATATGATGACAGCAGGAAGTCTTGAAAAAATAGCCGGCAGGATTGCAGATATTATTTTATCGCCAGAGACCCTTCCGGGATTGATAAATGGTGCTTTAACTGTACCTCTCGACCTCGGATATCTTGCTCGTGGTTTTTTTGACACCGATAATCGATTTGCTCACCAGACACAACGAATCAGAATGGCACAAGCTATTCATAATGACATTCTTAACTATAACCACATCATCAATGCTGTAGAGCTTATCTTCCAAAAATTCAATAAATACCTGACTATTCATCAACAAGACGCCGTGTATCGTGCCGTTATTTCATTCGTTGCAGGCCGCTTCCTGGCAGCGAAAATCTCCGCCACTATTGCTGGTGCCGTTCTCGCACGTCTTTCATTCATCAGCGCTAAAAGCGGAGCAAGAGCCACCAGTCAAATAGCTATGCTTATTGGTGGAATGAGCGAGCGTTCCATAAGGACTTCTGAAAGTCTTGCCAATGAAGATCCAGAAGTGTACGAGATCCTACGTCCACATGATTATGATTTGACATATTTCCTCATTGAGCCTGCGGTCAAACCGTTCGTGGATGCTATCCACATTGCCGTCACCCGCGGGCAGTCCGCATTTGACAATATAATGAATATCGTTGGGGAGAAGCTCAGTGTCTTTCAATAAGATCTCACGCGGCTTGTTAAATATGCTGCTGTTTGCCATCGTAAATATCTGGGATATTTTCCAGTCGGTGATTTTTGTCGGTGGCTTTATTGTTTGCATCATGCTGCCAGTTGTATGGCCGATGAAATTTGTCTATATGGCAGTATGGTTCATTACAGCCTATGCCATATCTAAACTCGTTGAACGTTTAGACGAGTATCGTAAAAAAGGTAAAAATATAAATTAAGGAAATGGCATGTCAAATCCAGCCTGTTTGTGGTTTACCGATGAGAATGGATCTCCGATTGTCGGTGGTTCCATGGTGCTCGGGCGCGAAGGTTCAATTGAGATAAAATCACTCTCTCATCACCTGACTATTCCGACTGACCGCAACACGGGGAAATTAACCGGTACGCGGATTCATACCCCAATTCTGATACAAAAAGAATTCGACCGCACCACGCCTTTGCTGGCTCGCGCTATCTGCAAAGGGATTACGCTCAGGTCTGCAGAGGTAAAAATGTATCGTATTAACGAGGCAGGGTTTGAGGTCGAGTATTTCAACATTCTTTTAGAAAATGTAAAGGTAACAGGCGTCACTCCCAGTCTACATCCAGGAGCTGTATCGGGAACACATCTGGAAAATATTGAACTGCGTTATGAAACCATCCAGTGGAAGTATACGGACGGGAACATCATCTTTAAAGATGGCTGGAACGAACGAGCGACTGCGTAGCCGGAGGCTGCCTGTCAAAGGCCCGAATTTTTGGGACTAGCCTTGAACGAAATATCTTAGCCGGGCGCACGGCAGGTACAGCATTAATCACTGGTGGATCTGGGGATTAGGGTGTTTGTGAACCAGAAGCTGGTGGTGAGTTGCCGGTAATCCATAGACACTAAAGAAAAAACCTGCCGGATGGCAGGTTTTTTTACGCTGACAGGTGGGTCAGAAGGTGATGCCGCCGCCAACATAGGCGCCATCAATCAGGGTATGGTTCGGACGACCGTCTTTCCCGTCAACGCTTACATGGCGGTAACCCACTTTCAGCGTTACCGGGGTAATGGGCGTCCAGCTCACGCCGCCGTTGGCTTCAACGTAGTTTTTCACGCTGTTGTTCAGGCCTTCCGGTGCGGCATAACCTTCGCCGAATACGTGGATGCTGTCGGTCAGCGCAACGTTAACGCCGCCCCCGATAGGGAACGCCACGCCGTTATCGCCTTTTTTCGGGCCCATGTAGATGGCCTTCGCGCCGGCATTGAGCATCACCGGGCCAACTTCCAGGTTATAACCTGCGCCAACGCCGCCGGTCTGGGTACCGTCATCGGTATTTTTCAGCCAGTTGCTTTCGGCATAAAGACCGGAGGAGGATTTACCCAGTTCCATATTAAGGTTGGTAAAGTTTTTACCCTGCTCGACGGTAAAGCCCATCGCCATGGCAGATCCGGAAACAGCGGTCAGCGCGGAAAGAATAAGGATATTGAGCTTTTTCATGGTAGATGCCTCGTCGTAAAACTAATCTGCGGATACCCTATCAAACGATTTTTAAAACTGCAAACATGATCATTTTCGATGCTTTATTCTGATCTTGTTATTTAAATGCTTTGCGGATGTTGTAAATTGGTTTCTTTGTCGCGGCGTCAATCATTAACGTTTTGCTGTTTAGGGTCAGTTTAGCTGTTTGGCTAAACCTGAATTGAACAAACGGGGAAAATGAGTTGCCGATAAAATAGTCTACCTCTGTTATTATTCTTGAAAATATTTCAATCGTAACTAATAAAAATTTTAATTTACATTTTTGCTGATAAATTGAGCGGATGATCGTTTATGTTCAACGCGATATCGCTGAGTCGGGCGAAAGATTATGCCCCGACTGCCATCAGCGTATTACCGTGTGATGTGCAGAAAAGCGGGGCGATAGTGGTGTACTATTTTATGAATTTAACTGATTTTTTTTGAATTAAGATAAAATTGTTGAGAACGAATATATCTTCCGGCGCGCATTTCTTGTCAATATAGCCTTCCGATGTCCTTTCGCGGAATCCATAATGGCCAGGAGCGGCTATGTACTACAGAAATGAAGTCCTCAGTTATTTGCAATCCAATAACATTCTCGCATTGAAACTTGACCATGCGCTGGCGGGCGTTGAAAACGCGCTGGCAGATCAGATTGCATTGACCGGTGCTGGCGCAAAACGCGCGTTGTATTACGCATCCTGTTTTACTGATGAATATCAGGATGTTTGTCAGCGGCAAAAGACAGAGGATGTACGATTTACTCTCGCAGTCATTCACCTTTTTCAGCATGGCGATGTTGTTTATGAAATGCTCAAAGTATATTTTGAGGAAATATTTAAATACAAAACATCCGCTCAAATAGAGTACATCAAGAAAATGCTCATGGCGGTCAATGTACACATTGCGGCGAATTCTCTTAGTGGTCACGGTTTCATATTAGCGGTCACCACCTCGGTTACCGTGGGTATGAATCTAAGCCTTGATATGAGGATCTTAACGGGGCGCGCGGCGGGTATGGCGGTAACGCTCTCTGGCATATATGGGATCGTCCAGAAAGCAGCAGATAGCGCCTGTCGACTTCAGTTTACCTGGCCGGCTCTTTACTCTGCACTCTACGCTCAAGGACTGGAAATGATGTATTTCCTGATAGAACCGCTGTTTGAGCGAGTGGGGGCGCTTAAGGCACAATGGGCATCGGATAGTGATATTGCAGAAATTATTACCAGGATGATTCGATAATTTTGATGAATATTATTAAAAGAATTTTTTGCCGGATATTTAGGTCCTTGGTTTTGCTTTATGGACCGGGGGTGCTGACTTTGTTATTCGCAATGGTGTTTATTCATTTTTTTCCCTCTGGCCCCATTTGGCCGGTGGGAGTGTTCGCTATATTCATAATATATATATTCGCACGTTACGTGAAAGGGTAAACACCAAGAAATAACCGGTTTGTTACATTTATTGATAAGGAAATTATATATGTCTACTCCCGCACACCTCTGGTTTGAGGATGAGAACGGTTCGCCGATTGTTGGCGGCTGTTTAATGCCCCTGCGTGCAGGCTCTATCGAATTAAAATCATTCTCGCACGGCATCACCATTCCCGTTGATCCGCACTGGGGTAAACTTACCGGTACGCGCGTTCATCGGCCGATCGCCATTGTGAAAGAGTTCGACCAGACGACGCCTGTTCTGTATCGCGCGGTGTGCGAAGGCCGTACCCTGAAAAAAGCGACGATCAAGATGTACCGTATTATGGCATCAGGCCTTGAAGCCGAGTATTTCAATATCGTCCTCGACAACGTCAAAATCACCACGGTTGCACCGTACCTTTCCCCCACCGGTCTGAGCAGCACGCACCTTGAAACACTCGAATTGCGTTATGAGGCCATCGTCTGGAAGTACACCGAAGGAAACATTATTTATCGTGATACCTGGAATGAATTCTGTACCGCCTGACGCCTTCACGTTGACCTCCTCCCTCCGGGAGAGGGAGAAGTCCGAACCGTTACTTGCGCAATCCGGCAAACGCCGCGCGAATCTCCTCTTCCGGCAAATTAATGCCGATAAACACCAGCGTGCTGTGGGGCGCTTCATCACCCCATGGACGATCCCAGTCGGCGCTGTATAAGCGCTGGACGCCCTGGAACAGCAGGCGATTTGGCTCGCCGTCAATCCACAGCATCCCTTTGTAGCGCATCAGCTGTTCGGCGAAAGAGAGCAGCAGGTTTTCCATCACCCGCGACACTTCGCTGATATCGACCGGGTAATCCAGCTCGACCACGATAGACGCGACGTCGTTTTGCTTATCGGCGATAAAGTGGAAGCGCGGCGCGCTGCTCACAACGTTCTCTTCCAGCATAAAGCCGCTGGTATTAAACAGCGGGCTCAGATCGATATTACCGTGGGTCACGGTATAAACCGGCGCCCGGGCGTTGATGCGCGCCAGCCGTTCGCGCAGCTTGTCGCTGTCGCCCGCCACGTCCGTTTTCGTCAGCAGGATCCGATCCGCATAGCCCACCTGCGACTGGGCGATGGTGAACTGGTTCATCTGCTGGTCGGCATGGACCGCATCCACCAGCACAATCACGCCGTCGAGCAGATAGCGTTCGCAGAGCACCTCATGGGAGAAGAAGGTCTGAATTATCGGACCGGGGTCGGCCATGCCGGTGCACTCGATCACCAGCCGGTCAAAATCAATGTCGCCGCGATCGCGGCTGTCGAGCAGGTCGAGCAGCGCATCTTCCAGCTCGTTGGAACGGGTGCAGCAGATGCAGCCGTTGGTCAGGGTTTTGATCTGCGTGGCGCGATCGCCAATCAGCTGATCGTCAACGGAGACTTCGCCAAATTCGTTTTCGATGACGGCAATTTTAAAGCCGTGCTGCGCATTGAGAATATGGCGCAGCAGGGTGGTTTTGCCTGCGCCGAGAAAACCGGTCAGCAGGGTGACTGCAATCGGTGCCATGTTTGCCTCCATTAACAGCAGCGTACGCCGCCTTTGCCATCGCCGCCGTAGCGAGCCTGCTGGCGTTCGCGGAAAAATTCGTTATAGGTCATGTAAGGCTTATCCGGATGGTTGGCTTTCATATGTTCGACATAGTTGTCGTAGTCCGGAATGCCAATCAGCATTTTGGCTGCCTGACCCAGGTATTTTTTTGCTTCGCCTAAGTTACCAAACATCGTGAGTTCCAGATAGAAAAAGCCCGGTGGCGCTACGCTGACCGGGCCTACAGGACCTTTACAGACCGGATAAACGTAGCGCTATCCGGCCTTAAGGCTTAGTGATGCGAGGAGGTTTTCACGCCGCCTTCCGGTACCGGCACATACGGGGTCTCTTTGTCGGTGCGGACTTTGTTGTTACGCACGTTGAGCCACGTTTTGATGCCGTAGAAGATGATGCTGTAAACCACCACCAGGAACAGAATACTCAGACCGGCGTTAGTGTAGTTGTTCACCACGATATGGTTCATGTTAGCAATCTGCTGCGCGGTCAGTTCGCCGCCGGAAGCAATCTTCTCTTTATACTGCTGAGCCATGAAGAAGAAGCCTTCCATCTGCGGGTTGGTGCTGAACAGTTTCAGACCCAGCGCCCAGGTGGTGCACAGCAGCAGCCATGCGGCCGGGATCACCGTAACCCAGATGTATTTGGTACGCTGCATTTTGACCAGTACCACGGTGCCAAGCACCAGCGCCACGGCGGCCAGCATCTGGTTAGAGATACCGAACAGCGGCCACAGGCTCTTCACGCCGCCCAGCGGGTCGACCACGCCCTGATACAGCAGGTAGCCCCACAGCCCGACGCAGCCCGCGGTGCCAATCACGCCCGCGACCAACGAATCGGTTTTCTTCAGGAACGGCACGAAGTTGCCCAGCAGATCCTGCAGCATAAAGCGGCCTGCGCGGGTACCGGCATCCAGCGCGGTAAGGATAAACAGCGCTTCAAACAGAATACCGAAGTGGTACCAGAAGCCCATATCCGCCATCGGCATGATTTTGTGGAACACGTGAGCGATACCGACGGCCAGCGTTGGCGCGCCGCCCGCGCGGTTCAGTACCGACGGTTCGCCGATATCTTTCGCCGTCTGCAGGATTTGCTCAGGTGAGATCACAAAGCCCCAGGAGCTGACGGTCGCCGCTGCGTGCGCGGTCACATCCTTCAACTGCGCGGCAATCAGCGCGGCATTTTCACCGCCCATTTCGTGCAGGTTTGGCATCACAATGCCCAGACCGGCCGGCGGCGTGTTCATGGCGAAGTAGAGGCCTGGCTCAATGATCGACGCCGCAACCAGCGCCATCACCGCCACGAAGGACTCCATCAGCATCGCGCCGTAGCCGATAAAGCGGGCGTCGGTTTCGTTAGCCAGCAGCTTCGGCGTGGTGCCGGAGGCGATCAGCGCGTGGAAGCCGGACACCGCGCCACAGGCGATAGTGATAAACAGGAACGGGAACAGCGCACCTTTCCACAGCGGACCGGTACCATCGATGTACTGGGTGACCGCCGGCATTTTCAGATCCGGGTTGAGGATCACGATGCCCAGCGCCAGGCCAACGATAACGCCGATTTTCAGGAAGGTCGCCAGGTAATCACGCGGTGCCAGAATCAGCCACACCGGCAGCAGCGCGGAGATAAACGCGTAGCCGATCAGGGTAAAGGTGATAGTGGTGTCTTTAAAGGTCAGCGCCGGGCCCCAGTACGGGTCGTGGGCAATGATGCCGCCGAAGTAAATGGAAGCCACCAGCAGGACGATACCAATCACCGACACTTCACCCACGCGACCCGGGCGCAGGAAGCGCATATAGATCCCCATAAACAGGGCAATCGGTACGGTCGAGCAGACGGTGAAGACGCCCCACGGACTTTCCGCCAGCGCTTTCACCACGATCAGCGCCAGCACCGCGAGGATGATTATCATAATCAGGAAGCAGCCGAACAGCGCAATGGAGCCCGGAATTGGCCCCATCTCTTGCTTGATCATCTCACCCAGCGAGGCGCCGTTACGGCGCGAGGAGATAAACAGCACCATAAAGTCCTGTACCGCCCCGGCCAGCACTACCCCTGCCAGCAGCCACAGGGTACCTGGCAGGTAACCCATCTGCGCGGCGAGCACCGGGCCCACCAGTGGACCGGCGCCGGCGATAGCGGCAAAGTGGTGGCCGAACAGCACGTAGCGGTTGGTCGGGACGTAGTTCAGACCATCGTTGTTAATGACCGCCGGCGTAGAACGCGTAGGATCGAGCTTCATCACCTTTTGTGCGATATACAGGCTGTAATAGCGATAGGCGACGAGGTAGACGGAAACCGACGCCACCACGATCCACAGCGCACTGACGTGCTCGCCGCGGCGCAGAGCGACGACTGAGAGGCAAAATGCCCCGATGATTCCAAGAATCACCCAGGGTATGTGCTTGAATAACTTTTTAGTATCCATAGTAAACCTGGCGTTAATTAGATGAATAATGGGCCGAAGCCGTCTGGGTTTAAGTTAGGGTTTGAGGAGGTATTGGTTAGCTATGCTGGAGACGATCTTGCCAGAACTCCGCGCGCGTAAAGTTGGGTAAATCTGCGAGTGGTTATATGTGGGGTTAAGCGGTTGCCAGGTGGGATAAGCGGTTGGGTAGGAAATGAGCAACGGGTAAACATGTGATTGAGATCACAAGATTTTTTCCACCTCTTTTTCCTCCCGCAGGGGAGAGGAAAAAGAGAGGAGAACAGAGAACAGGGCACAGAAAAGAGAATGTCAGAAGCGAAGGTGGCAGAACGTTATACCGCAACCTCGATTTCCATCATCACCGGATGGAAACGGCGCTTAAAGTAAATCAGCCCATGGCCTTCCTGGCTCAGGGTGATGTTCTTGATCCCGACCAGATAGACCAGGTGGCTACCGATGGTCTGCACCTGGCTTATCTCCCCTTCAAGGCTGGCCAGCGCCCCTTGCAAAACCGGCTGTCCCAGGGCCCCTTTTTGCCAGCAGGAGAGGCTAAAGCGCTCTTCCATGGCCATGCCGGTCATGCCGGCGAAATGGCGAGCCATCACTTCCTGTTCATGATTCAGCACGTTAATACACAGTTTGCCGTTCCCCTGGAATACCGGGTTCATCGCGCTGTTGGCATTGATGCACACCATGACCGACGGCGGCGTATCGGTCACCGAGCACACGGCGGTCGCGGTGATGCCGCAGCGGCCGGCGTCTCCCTTGGTGGTTATAACGTTGACCGCAGCCGACAGGCTGGACATGGCATCGCGAAAACGCAGACGTTGTTCATCTAATTGCATTGTGACCTCCCGCTGTGAATTACTTCAGCAGCTTATCCAACATATTGATATCAGCGTTATTGTGCAGATGTGGCACCGTCCAGCCGTTCTGGTCGTACTCGGACAGGCAGCGGTCGACCATCGCCATCATTTTGTCCATGTTGCCGGAGCTTTGCGCCTGACGCAGACACTGCAGGCGGATTTCATCCTGGCTCCCGGAATAGTTGATTTCATACAGCTCGTGGCGGCCGCCGAATTCGCTGCCGATCGCATCCCACATCAGTTTGAGGATCTTGATACGTTCAACGTGATCCATACCGTTTGAGCCGCGCACGTATTTCGCCAGATACCGATCAATCTGCGGGTTGTTCAGATCGCGGGCGCTGGACGGCAGGTAGATAAGCCCGCTGGTGACGTTACGTTCGATGATGTTCTTGATCCTGGCGTAAGCCATCGGCGCCATCACGCGGTAGGTTTGCAGCGCAGCGTGGTCCGGCAGGTATGCGCCGTTTACCCACGGGGTGGCTTCGGCGCACATGGAGTCGCTCAGCGCCCAGAACATATTGCGCCAGGCGACCACTTCGCCGAGATCGGCCTGCACGCCGCGGAACTCCAGGGTGCCGGTACATTCCAGCGAGCGCTTGAGCAGGGCGGTGATAAAGTCGAGTTTGACCGCCAGGCGTACGCAGGCCTGCAGCGGATACATGCGCGCAAAGCCGCCTTCCATCGTCCAGCGACGGCAGCGATCGAAATCGCGATAGATCAGCACGTTTTCCCATGGAATCAGAACTTTATCCATCACCAGGATTGCATCGTTTTCGTCGAAGCGGCTGGAGAGCGGGTAGTCGTATGGCGATCCGGTGACCCCGGCAACCATCTCATAGGAGGCGCGGGAGATCAGTTTGACGCCTTCGGCATCCATTGGCGCGACGAACATCAGGGCGAAGTCCGGGTTTTCCCCCATCACCTGCGCAGAACCAAAACCAATCATGTTGTAGTGGGTCAGCGCCGAGTTGGTGGCGACCACTTTCGCCCCGCTGACGATGATCCCGGCGTCGGTCTCTTTTTCCAGCTTGATGTAGACGTCTTTCACTTCGTCGGCCGGTTTATGGCGGTCAATCGGCGGGTTGACGATGGCGTGGTTAAAGTACAGGCCGGTTTCCTGAATGCGGGTGTACCAGTTGCGGGCGTTCTGTTCGAACTGGCCGTAGAAGGCCGGGTTCGCGCCCAGCGCGCAGCCAAAGGCGGCTTTGTAATCCGGGGTGCGGCCCATCCAGCCGTAGCTCAGGCGTGACCACTCGGCAATCGCATCGCGCTGCTGGCGCAGGTCGTCGGCGCTTTTCGCCACGCGAAAGAATTTATGGGTATAGCCGCCGCTGCCGGTATCGGTGTTCCAGCACAGGGAGTCCTGCATTTCTGGTTTGTGCAGCGCATCGTACAGCTGGGCGACGGAGGCGGCGGCGTTGCGGAAGGCCGGATGCGTGGTGACGTCTTTGACGCGCTCGCCGTAGATGTAAATTTCGCGGCCATCCTGCAGGCTTTTCAGGTACTCTTCACCGGTTAACGGGCGTTTCGCGTCTGCGCGGAAATTTTCAGGTTTCATAGGGGCCTCTTCAGTATTTATCGGAATATCCCGTCCTGCTTCGGGCTGCCTGTCGGGTGGCTGCCGGCGCATGATTTCGGGTATTAATGTTAAATTTATGTTTTGTTTTTGTTGTTCAATTGAAGCGGTTATTGCGCTATTCGTGAAGGGACGTTTGCGACAACGACAGGTACTTTTCAGGGGGAGTGTGGTTCTGTGATCGAGGTGGTGTTTTCGCTGCCCAGGCCCGTCTTTTTCCCGGCGCGGCTACGCTGGGCGGGCTCGACTGCCGGTTTTTCGGCGGGTGGCGCTACGCTTACCCGCCCTACGGACCATGCCCGCTGGCGCTGCGCTTACCCGCCCTACGGACCGTACCCGCTGGCGCAGCGCTTACCCGCCCTGCGGACCGTACCCGCTGGCGCTGCCGTTTACCCGCCCTGTGGGCCGTAGCCCCGCTGGCGCTGCGCTTACCCGCCCTGCGGACCGTACCCGCTGGCGCTGCGCTTACCCGCCCTACGGACTGTAGCCCCGCTAAGCGCAGCGCCAGCGGGGGAATTAAGACACCGGTACTTTTTGCGCACGGTAGCTGCTCGGCGAGCAGCCGACCAGGCGACTAAAAAATCGCGCAAAATAGGCCGGATCTTTAAACCCTAATTGCCAGGCTATCTCATTGACCGCGCTGTCGGAAAACAGCAGTAGCCGTTTGGCCTCGCGCAGCTGGCGGTCGAAGATCAGCCGCTTCGGCGGCCGGTTGGCAAAGCGGCGGCAGATGTCGGTCAGCCGTGATTCGGTAACGTGTAACTCGCTGGCATAGTCCGGTACCGCCCAGTGCTGGTGGTAGTGGCTGTCGATCATCTGGTTAAAGCGCTGAAACAGCTTTAGCTCGCCGCGCATCCCGCTGGCGGCCTGGTCGTCGAGCCTGGCATTACGCAAAAGCAGAGTGAACACCGCCTGCGCCAGTAGCACCAGGGTATGCTCGCGCCCCGGTAGTCGGGCGGTCGATTCGCGTGTGATCAGCTGCCAGTAGTGCGCCAGCGCCGCCAGCTCATCGGGTTTATCCGCCAGCGACAGACAGATCCCCGGCAGCCCGAACGCTTCTCGTGTCCCGGGATAGAGGACCTCCAGCAGCGGCCAGATCAGCTCTTCGCGTACGGTCAGTACGTGCCCGTCGCTGTCGGACTCGGTGATAAAAGCGTGCGGCACCGACGGCGGCGTCAGGACAAACAGCGGCGCCTGCACCGAGTAGCGGTGATCGTCGAGCTGCAGTTCAATCTGTCCGGTATCGAGAAAGTGCATCTGAAAATACTGGTCGTGTCGATGCGCCTGCATGTCGCGGCCAAAAAAGGCCGCCATGCGGGCAAACGACTGATAGTGCACATCCTCGGTCCCCAGACTCTCATCGTAATCTTTGTTGATATCGATATTGGTGATTGAGGGCTGACACATGGGCACTCCTTAATGGCTCTTCTGGGCGGCGAGTCCTGCCTCTGCGGCGGCGTCTTCCCGCGCACTCATCGGAATTCGGGTCAGCACCAGCGCGCCGACGATCAGCAGTCCGGCGACAAACCACAGCCCGGAGCTAAAGCTGCCGGTGGTATCACGCAGAATACCGATCAGCAGTGGGCTGACGGCGGATCCGATGTTGCCGATAGCGTTGATCACCGCCAGCGCCACCGCCCGCGATTGCAGACTGATCACCCGATCCGGGGTGGTCCAGAAAATCGCCATCGCGGTAAAAGAGCCCACGGAAGCCATGATGATGCCGAGCAACTGGATCAGCGCATGGTGGGTGGCGGAGGCCAGCAGCCACCCGGCGGCGGCGAACAGATAGGGCAGGATGGTATGCATCTTGCGTTCTTTTCGTCGGTCGGATCGCCGGCTCCACCAGATCATGCCGAAAATCGTACAGAACTGCGGAATCGCCGCCAGCATCCCAATCACAATGTTGCTACTGCCGGTGTTGAAGCTTTGCAGGATCTGCGGAGTCCAGATATTAATCGCGCTCAGGGTATTGGTCAGACAGAAGTAGGCGAGCGTGTACATCAGCACCGCCGGCGTCAGCACTTCCCGCAGGGTAGAGCGTCCGGAGGTCGGGAGGACGGTGGCGTTTTCGCGCTCGCGTTCAATCATCGTTTTCAGCGCCTGCTTCTCCTCCTTGTCCAGCCAGCTGGCCTGATCCGGGGTATCGTTGAGGAAGAACCAGGTGACCACGCCGAGCACCACCGACGGCAGCCCTTCGAGCAGGAACAGCCACTGCCAGCCCTTCAGGTTCCACAGGCCGTCAAGCGCCAGAATATAGCCGGAGAGGATGGAGCCAAGCATCATGGTCACCGGCATCGCTATCATAAACAGGGCGTTGGCGCGGGCGCGGTGATAGGCCGGGAACCACCAGGTCAGGTAGACCAGGATCCCGGGCAGGAAGCCGGCTTCAGCGATACCGACCAGCATGCGCAGGATATACAGCGTATGCGGGTTGGTGGCAAACATCGTACAGGTTGACGCGATCCCCCACACCACCATGATCCCGGCGATCCAGCGGCGGGCGCCGACCTTCGCCAGCATGATATTGCTGGGGATCCCGCACAGCACGTAGGTGACGTAAAACAGCGTCGCCGCCAGACCAAACATGGTGGAGGTCAGACCGAGATCTTTACCCATCGTCAGCCCGGCGAAACCAATATTAATGCGATCCAGAAACGAGAAAACGAACAGCACGAACAGGAAGGTGATGAGGCGGCGGAACAGCTTTTTGATCACCCGGTTTTCTACTTCAACGACTTTATTTTCATTATGTTGCAGGGTAGAGGTCGTCATGATGCGCTCCACATTCTCCGTTCAGTAGACGGATTTATTGTTATCAGTGGTGGTGGGGATTGCGTCGGTAAAGCGTGCCGCCAGCGCTTCTGCGCTGCGGGCCAGCAGGGTGGTGTCGACGCCGACGGCGACAAACAGCGCACCCAGTTCGAGGTAGCGTTTCGCCAGCTGTTCATTGGCCATCAGAATGCCCGGGGCTTTACCCGCCTCGCGAATCAGGACGATGGCGCTTTCAATAGCCGCCTGCACCTCAGGATGCTGCGGATTGCCGCCGAAGCCCATATCCGCGCTCAGATCCGCCGGGCCGATAAACACGCCGTCGACGCCTTCTACTGCGAGGATCTGCGGCAGATTTTTCAACGCCTCGCGGGTTTCAATCTGCACCAGCACGCACATGGCATCGTTGGCCTGATGGATATAATCCGCAACGCGGTTCCAGCGAGAAGCGCGCGCCAGGGCGCTGCCGACGCCGCGAATACCGGCTGGCGGATAGCGGGTAGCTTTCACCGCCAGCCGCGCTTCATCGGCGTTTTGCACCATCGGCACCAGTAACGTCTGTGCGCCGATATCCAGCAGTTGCTTAATCTGCACCGGGTCATTCCACGACGGGCGAACCACCGGTTGGCTGGGGTAGGGGGCGATCGCCTGCAGTTGGGTCAGCACCGTTTGTACATTATTCGGCGCGTGTTCGCCGTCGATCAGCAGCCAGTCAAACCCGGCGCCGGCCAGCAGTTCGGCGCTGTAGCTGCTGCACAGCCCCAGCCACAGGCCGATTTGCGGGCGCCCGGCCCGCAGCGCCTCTTTAAACGTGTTATGCATTATCTTTCCCCTTATACAAAGCGGCAGCTGATTGCGCCCATGTTGCCGTAATCGACGTGGAAGGTGTCACCCTTACGCGCCGCGACCGGGCGGGTAAACGAGCCGCCGAGGATTATTTGCCCGGCTTCCAGCTGGACATCGTATGGCGCCAGCTTATTTGCCAGCCAGGCGACGCCGTTTGCCGGATGGTTGAGCACCCCGGCGGCAACGCCGGTCTCTTCGATCACCCCGTTGCGGTACAGCAGGGCGGAGATCCAACGCAGATCCAGCTCGTCGGGTTTAATCGGTCGCCCGCCGAGGATCACCCCGGCGTTGGCGGCGTTATCGGAGATGGTGTCGAAGACTTTGCGCGGGCGCTGGGTTTGCGGATCGATGTTGTGGCAGCGGGCGTCGATCAGCTCCAGCGCCGGGATCACATAGTCAGTGGCGTTATAGACGTCGAACAAGGTGCAGTTCGGGCCACGCAGCGGTTTCGCCAGCACGAAAGCCAGCTCGACTTCAATGCGCGGCACGATAAAACGGTCGGTCGGAATGTCGCTGCCATCGTGAAAAAACATATCATCGAGCAGCGCGCCGTAGTCCGGCTCGCTGATTTGTGAACTGGCCTGCATTGCTTTTGACGTCAGGCCGATCTTATGGCCTTTCAGCACCCGCCCTTCGGCGATCTTCATCGCGACCCATTCGCGCTGGACGGCGTAGGCGTCCTCAATGGTGATCGACGGATAGTCCAGCGAGATCGCGCGGATCTGTTCACGTTGTTTTTCGGCCTGATTCAGTCGCTGGGCGATCTGGGTGCGGGTTTGTTTATCGAGCATAGTGGCTTCCTGTTACCTTGTTCGGTGTCGCGTTGTCGCGGCGCCGGGTGGCGCCGCGCTTACCCGGCCTACGGTTGGTGCATTGTGCCGGGCGTTATCGGGCTTATCCGGCCTACGGTTGGTGCATTGTTCTGCCGTCGTCGACCCGGTGGCGCTGCGCTTACCCGGCTTACGGTTGCTGCGTTGTGCTGGTCGTTGTCGGCCCGGCAGGCGGTTCGGCATCGGTTTGTCTTTTGTAGGCCCGGTAAGCGCAGCGCCACCGGGCGAAAAGGCGCGTTATTTAAACAAGGCGTGGACGTTGTTTTGTTTGTAGTTCAGCGTCGGGTGCAGTTCTTCAATCTCAAATGACAGCGCCAGATAGCGGCTCTCCATCAGCGCGGCGAAGTGGCTTTTAATCAGCCCGAACAGCATTTCGCCCACCTCTTCACGGCTCGCCAGACTCCGCCCGCTGCCGATCTTCAGCGTCATATGCACGAAGGCGTAATCCTGCTTGCCGTCGGCCATCTGCCAGGTGTCCAGCCAGATGGCGCGGCTGCGGATGCCACCCATCGGGAAGATGCCGGTGGCGGCCAGTGCCTGATTGACCTGGGCGAACAGGGCGGGTAAATCAGCCTGTTCGCGGATGTTATCGGTACACTCAGCGATAAAATGCGGCATAGTGGCTCCTTACGCCTGGGCCGGAAGCGGGAACACGGCGTTCACCTGGCCGGTGCCGGAACTGGCGAACAGATCGGTAATAAACTCCACCTTGCCCTCGTATTTGTCCCAGCCGAGCACGCCGAGCAGCATCACCGTGTCGTGCATATTGCCTTCGCCATAGCAGTAGTCGGCGTACTCCGGCAGCATGGTGCAGAACTCTTTGAATTTGCCTTCACGCCACAGCTTCACCACGCGTTCATCCATCTGATGGTCAAACTCGCGGGTGTAGCTGTTCATCCCCTCTTCGGCGCGCTGGTCATCGATAAAGCGGTGCGACAGCGAGCCGCTGGCGAAGACCGCCACGGTACCGTCATATTTTTCAATGGCTTTGACGATGGCTTCGCCCAGTTTGCGGCTGTCGGCAAAATCGTGAACGGTGCAGAACGCGGAAATCGACACCACTTTGAAATGCTTGTCGCTGTTCATGTAGCGCATCGGCACCAGCGTGCCGTACTCCAGCTTCAGGCTGGGGATGTTGTGCGCTTTCGCCCGCACGCCCAGTTTGACCGCTTCGTCGGCAATCAGCTGACCCAACTCCGGGTTGCCGTCGTAGTCGTAGGTCATGTCGCGGATAAAGTGTGGCAGTTCGTTGCTGGTATAGACGCCTTTAAAATGGTCGGCGCAGTTAATGTGGTAGGCGCTGTTGACCAGCCAGTGGGTATCGAAAACGATAATGGTATCGACGCCCATTTCACGGCAGCGCCGGCCAATTTCTTTATGGCCGTCGATGGCAGACTGACGGCAGCCATGATTTTTCCCCGGTAGTTCAGAGAGATACATTGACGGCACGTGAGTGATTTTGGCGGCTAACGCTAATTTGCCCATGCGGTGTTCTCCTTACATAACCTGAATAGTGTGAGCCGCAGCCCGCCAGGGCGCGGCTCGACGGATGACGGTTATACGCCCCATTTCGGGATCGGATGGTCACCCATGGAAATACAGACGTTTTTCATTTCAGCGAACACTTCAAAGCTGTACTCGCCGCCTTCACGGCCGGTGCCGGAGGCTTTCACGCCGCCAAACGGCTGGCGCAGGTCGCGGACGTTCTGGGTATTGACGAACACCATGCCGGCTTCGATACCGCGCGCCAGACGCAGAACTTTGCTGATGTCCTGGGTCCAGATGTAAGACGCCAGGCCATATTCGATGTCGTTCGCCAGGCGCAGCCCTTCCGCTTCGTCTTTAAACGGCAGCAGGCAGGCCACCGGGCCAAAAATCTCTTCCTGCGCGACGCGCATGCGGTTATCGACGTCCGCCAGCACCGTCGGACGCAGGAAGTTGCCGCCTTGCAGATGCGCAGGCAGATCGGACGGTTTGTCCGGGCCACCGGCCAGCAGGGTGGCGCCTTCTTCGATCCCGAGGCGAATATAGCCAGAGACTTTTTCCCAGTGCTGTTGGCTAATCAGCGCCCCGACCTGGGTAGTCGGATCGGTCGGATCGCCGACGCGCAGGCGGTTGGCGCGTTCGGCAAAGCGTTTTACGAATTCCGCAGAGATGCTCTGCTGAATGAAGATGCGCGACCCGGCGGTGCAGCGTTCGCCGTTGATTGAGAAGATGGTGAACAGGGCAGCATCCAGCGCGCGCTCGATATCGGCATCTTCAAAAATCAGCACCGGCGATTTGCCGCCCAGCTCCATGGAATACTTCTTCAGGCCGGCATTTTTCATGATGTTGCGCCCGGTGGCGGTACCGCCGGTAAACGACACCGCGCGGACATCGTGATGACGCACCAGGGCATCGCCGGCGCTGGCGCCGTAGCCCTGCACCACGTTGAGTACGCCAGCAGGAATACCCGCTTCCAGCGCCAGCTCGCCCAGACGATCGGCGGTCAGCGGCGACAGCTCAGACATCTTCAGCACCGCGGTGTTGCCCAGCGCCAGGCACGGCGCGACCTTCCAGGTGGCGGTCATGAACGGCACGTTCCACGGCGACACCAGCGCGCACACGCCGACCGGCTGCACGAGGGTGTAGTTGAGCATCTTGTCGTCAACCGGATAGGTCTTGCCGTTCATCTGCTGGCACACTTCGGCGAAAAACTCGAAGTTGTGCGAAGCGCGCGGGATCAGCACATTTTTGGTCTGATGAATAGGCAGGCCGGTATCGGCGGTTTCCATCGCCGCGATCTCCGGGACGTTTCGATCGATCAGATCGCCCAGCCGACGCATCAGGCGCGCGCGCTCTTTCATCGGCAGGTTAGCCCATTTCGGGAACGCCTCTTTCGCCGCGGCAACGGCCTGATTCACTTCGGCTTCGCCGCCGGAGGCGACTTCCGCCAGCACTTCGCCGCTGGCCGGATTGGTGGTATGGAAATACTCGGCGCCTGCGACGTTTTTGCCGTTGATCCAATGGTTAATTTTTTTCATGACAGCTTCTCCTCATACGCTTGCTGGCTGATGATGCGGTTGACCAGGCGGCCGACGCCTTCGACTTCGACGATCACTTCATCGCCTGGCACCACGTCCGACAGCCCCTTCGGCGTGCCGGTGGCGATCATGTCGCCCGGCTGCAAGGTCATAAATTCGCAGAGGTAAGCGATCAGGAACGGAATGCTGAAGATCAGATCGGCGGTGGTGCCCTGCTGGCGCAGTTCGCCGTTGACCCAGGTGCGCAGCGCCAGGTTGTGCGGATCCGGGATCGTCTCTTTAGCGACGATCCACGGGCCGATCGGCGTCAGCGTGTCGCGGCTTTTGACCCGCAGGTTGGGGCGATAGTAGTTTTCCAGATAGTCGCGGATGGCGTAGTCGTTGCAGACGGTGTAGCCGGCAACATAGTCCATGGCATCGGCTTCGGCGACGCGGCGCGCGGTTTTGCCGATCACCACCACCAGTTCGGCTTCGTAATGCATGTACTCCACGTTGTCCGGGCGTACCGACTCTTGTTCATGACCGATAAAGGTGTTCGGCGCTTTGATAAAGACCAGCGGCTCTTCCGGCGGCTTAAATTCCAGCTCGCTGGCGTGGTCGGCATAGTTCAGACCCAGCGCGAACAGGGTGCCGTCGGCGGGAGGCAGCCAGCGAAAGTCACCGGCTTTAAGCAGGGTGCCATCGGCGAGGCGAACCTGGTCGCGTTCGTCGATCTGTACGTCGTAGCGGGCGCCTTGCCATTCAATACGTGCCTGTTTCATGCCAGCTCTCCTTCTGCAACAACCGGGTTTTCCAGCGCCGGGAAACCTTCGGCGAGGATCCGCACGCGATCGCCGGGTTGCAGCGTGACGCGAGCGTGAGGGGTGCCGATCAGAATGGCATCGCCGGGATTCAGGGTGGCAAACTCGCTCAGCGCGCTTAACAGTTCGGCGGCATTGCGCTGGAGATCGCCGGTATTCCAGCTGTCGGCTTCGCGGCCGTTGATTTCAGTGATGATGGTCAGATTGTCCACGCTATGCACCGGGGCGAGAGCGCCGACGGGGCAGAAACCATCTCGGCATTTGGCCTTAATCGCCGGGCGGTAGAAGCTCTCTTCCGGCAGGCTGACGTCATTGGCCAGCGCATAGCCGGCGATAAAAGAGGCGGCGTTGTCGGCGGAAACCTTACGCGCGGTTTTGCCGACAATCAGCGCGACGGTTGCGCCGCTTTGTACGCTTTCGCCCTGCGGGTAGGGAATCGCCTCGCCCGCACCGATAACGGTATTGCGGGGTTTGATAAACCAGACCGCGGTCTTCGGCGGCGTTTTGTAAGGGGCCTGTTGGAACGCGTCGCGCCAGGCGTCAAGCTGGCTGCGATGGTTGAGCGCAACGGCGAAGATGGTACCTTTCATTCACCACTCCTCTGGTACTGATGTCGGATGCTAAGGAATATTCATTAATATGTTAATGATCATCTTTTATTCTTTGTGGCGAGGTTTGGCAAACAGAAGTGAATGTTTTGTGATCTGATTAACAATAAATTTACAGTTAAAATATTTATATGTTATTAATCAGTGTATTAATGTTTTTTTATTGTTCCGGCTGGTACTTTTCAGGTGCAGAAACCGGTTGCGTCATGGCAGGATAGGCGCTAATTATTAACTTATTAATAAACATAAAAGTGCGATGTCGAGGGTATGTGATGCATGATTCGTTAACCATTGCGTTGTTACAGGCGCGGGAAGTGGCGATGGGCCATTTCCGGCCGATCGTTAAACGCCATAATCTCACCGAGCAGCAGTGGCGCATTGTGCGCATTCTCGCGGAAAATCCGTCGATGGATTTTCACGATCTGGCGTTCCGCGCCTGCATCCTGCGCCCCAGTCTGACCGGTATTTTGACCCGTATGGAGCGCGATGGTCTGGTGTTGCGCCTCAAGCCGGTCAACGATCAGCGCAAGCTGTATATTTCGCTGACGTCGGCGGGCTATACGCTGTATCAAAGCGCGCAGGCGCAGGTGGAAGAGGCGTATCGCCTGATTGAAGCGCAGTTTACCAGCGAAAAGATGCAGCAGTTGACCGCGCTGCTGGAAGAGTTTATCGCGCTCGGCAACCGTCAGGACGCCGGGCGCAGTGATGACAGTGATGAGGAAGAGTCGATCGGCGCGTCGTCCGGGTATGGGCCGGCGCGATAAGCGCGGGAGGTAGGCCCCCGGTGGCGATACGCTTACCGGGGCTACGGGAGAGCGGGGATTTCCCCGGTGGCGCTACGCTTACCGGGGCTACGGGAGGGCGGGTTTTCTCGATAAGGCGTCAGCCGCTATCCTGTTCATCGCAGCCCTGACAGGAGACGGTTTACAGCGTCAGGCGCATGGCGCAGCGCGTCTCTGGCGCCAGTCCGTGGGCAGTTTCCTGCTGTCGCTTTGCCGCCAGACCTGCTGGCAGCGCTTGTTCATTGAGCATACGAAACCCCAGGCGGCTGTAAAACGGCGCATTCCAGGGGACATCGCGGAAGGTGGTGAGGGTCACCGCCGGATACGCCGCACGGCGGGCATGGTCAATGATCTTCGCCATCATCGCCCGGCCGATGCCCTGGCCTTGCCACGCCTGGTGAACGGAAATCTCGACGATAAACAGCGCGTCATCCAGCGCTTCGGTCAGCAGGAAGCCGGCGAGCTGTCCGTCGGCGACGGCGACCAGACTGTGGCCGTCCTCAACAGAGAGGCGATGTTGCCGGAGGTCGATCGTCGGACTTTCTGCCAGCCAGGCGAGGTGCGGAATGAGGCGAAACGCCTGGGCCGCCGAGCGTTCGATTGCGGGCAGACCGGGGATATCGCTCTGCGTGGCCAGGCGAAAAGTCGTTGCGGCGGTTATAGTGTTATTTTTCATCGCTTCAGCATAGCAATCTTCGGGAGAAATGCATGGCATTGATAGCCGTCTCCGCCATCAGTTTTAGCAGCGAGCAGTTAAGCTCGATTCTCAACGACTGTTTTGAAGATTATCTGGTGCCGGTTTCGCTGCCGGTGACGGCGTTCGTTCAGCGCTTTGGCTCTGAAGGACTGAGCCTGCTCGACTCCTGCGTCTGGCTTGACGGCGAGACGCCAGCGGCCATCGCCATCGTGGCCCGGCGTGGCGATGAGGCGAGGCTGGCGGCCTTTGCGGTGCGTCCGGCCTGGCGTGGAAAAGGCATCGGCCGTCGGCTGATGATCCCGCTCATGGCCTCGTTACGGGAACAGGGCGTGCGGCGGATGTGGCTGGAGGTGATCCGCGAAAACTATGCCGCGGTGGCGCTGTACCAGTCTTTAGGCTTTGTAGTACATCATGGGCTGTGCGGATTTGTCAGTAGCCGGGCAGAGGATGCCGCGGCGGTGCTGGATGAGAGCGATGTGCTGCCCCTGTTGCGCAGGTCCGCAGCGGAGGTAAACGGTCGTCTGCCGTGGCTGATGGACCCGCTCACCTTCGCCACTCTGCCCTGCCGGGCGCTTACGCTAAACCAGCAGGCTTTTGCGGTGCTGGCAACCTTAACCTCCACGCCGCAGCTACAGTTTTTGTGGGTTGAGCCCTCTGTCCGCGGCCGCGGGCTGGCGCATGAGATGCTGAGGGCGCTGGCCCGCCAGTTCCCTGGCCTGAGTACTTCGGTGATCATTCCCGAATCATTTACGCCGCTGTTTAGCGCGGCGGGGTATGCGCCCCTGATGCTGAAACAGTATGAGATGTGCGTGGAGTTCAGCCGCTTACCACCTGCCGAATGCTAGCGGATACGCCCCGGCTCAGGCCACGCGCCGGGGCGGCAGCGTTAACCGTCGCTTTTTACCACTTTCAGATCCACCATGCCGATTCCCAGCTGGCGCGGCGCGTGACCAAGGATATTCCCTTCGTTGGTGGACTGCGGATCCGGCGGGACGATAATCAACGTATCGCTGCGCGCCGGGTTATCGAAATGCAGCGTGGTGGTGGAGACCTCGTTGGCCAGGGTGAGAATGTGCTCACTGTCGCCCACGCGAACCGGGATCGGTTTATTGGCGTTCGGCCCGTAGGCTTTGGCGGTAATCACCAGATCGAATTTTTCCGGTAGCGGTTCTTTATATTCAATCTTCACCTCGCTGCCGAGCTGGGCGTTGGACCAGCGGCCCCACGATTCCGGGCGCGAGATCCCGCTGAACTGCCTGACCTCTTCCGGCGCGCCGGCAACGTTGAAGACGAAGCTGTCGGCTTTGTAACGAATATCGTTATCGACGATCTTCAGGGTATCGACGTTGCCTTTGTAGCGCGGCATATCGATAACGGTATCTTTAAACGCCGTTTTTCCCTGCCACCTGGGCTTATCAACATGTTGCACCTTTTGTTCGCCGCCGAGCTGGCCCTGGGAAACGCACCAGTCGGTGGAGAGCGCCAGCTCAGTGGACCACAGCTGGCCCATTTTGTAGCAGCGATCGATCCACACGAAGTTGTCCCGTGGGGCAAAATCGGCCAGCTGGAAGCGCAGCGGGGCGGAATATTCGCTCTCCGGCAGCGGCTCAACGCGTTTATCGGATACCCGCAGCAGCAGAGGTAAGCGGAAATGGCTGCCGGAGAAGGCGATGGTGTTCTTCTGGCTGTCGATAGTGAAGTTTTTCATCTCTTTCGGGAAGTTCCACAGGCGGATGATATCCGGTTTCCACGCCAGCACTTTCTCTTTCATATTCATGAAAATACCGGACAGCGATTGCCCGGAGAGGCTGCTGCGTCCCAGACCGATAAAGTTATCGCCGCCAAGGATGTCCAGCACCGTGGCGCCGTTGTCCATGGTATTGCGCTTCACGGCCAGCGTCTCCTGCTGCGGCTGGTCGCCGCGCAGGATAAAGAACAGGTTGCTGCGATCCTGCTTGTTGAGATAATCCCAGGCGGTGTTTTTCATCGCCAGATGGTCGGAAGAGACCACGATGACCGTATTTTTGAAATACGGCGATGCTTTGATTTTCTCAATTAATGCCGCGATATGCTCCTGACTACAGGTGACCGCGCTAAAAGAGAGGTTCTTTTTCCCGTCGATATCATAGCTTTTACGCTGGCAGGTACGGGAGATAAAGCCGTCAGGATGGTGGGTGTCGACCGTCAGCGCAAAGAGCGAAAAGCGTTTACCGGATTGAGAAAGCGCTACGAATTTTTTCCAGGTTTCATCCAGAACCGTGTCGTCGTAGAAGCCCCAGTCATTGCGGTAAGCGGGGTCGGCGACCGTGGTTTTCAGCTCTTCAGCGCCGTACAGGTAGTCAAAACCGTGTGATTTCAGAAACACATCTTTGCCAGCGAAACGCAGGTTGGCGCCCTGCACGAAATAGTTTTCATAGCCGGAATTTTTCAGAATATCGCCGAGACAGATATTCTGCGGGAAGAAGCTGGAGACCGAGGCGGAGGCATTGCCTTCAAACGGCGCAAACAGCGGAATGCCGCACTGGGAAGCCACCATGCCGGCGATGGTGTAATCGGTACCCGGCAACTGGGCGGTATGGCTGAAATCGAGGCCTTCGTTTTTCAGCTTGCCGAGTTCAGGCGTCAGGTCGGGAAAGGCATTGTTATCGAACCAGGTGCGTTCAAGGCTTTCCCCGTAGATATAGACCAGGTTCAGCTTCGGGTGCGGAATGCTCTTCGCCGGTTCTTTGTAGTAGGCGATAAAATCGGGATCGCCATCGCGGGACTGCGATTTGACCAGCTCGCTGATTTGACGAAACGCCGGGCTGGCATCGACGGAGGCCAGCGCCAGAACCAGCGCCAGCAGGCTGTAGCCGAAGTGATGAGGATGGTGGCGACGACGGCGCAGCACCCATCCCAGCGCGCTGAATACGGCCGCCAGCGCTGCCACCAGCCCGATGCCGGGAAGAATATATTTACTGACGCCAGCCCCGGTCAGGCTGTTGGTCAACGTGTAGAGGACCGCGTCGTTAATTCCGTCCCCGGTGAAGTAGTCGCTGGCATAAAGGGTAATATTAAGAACCACAAACAGCCCCAGCACCGTTAACGTGGCGGCAAACCACCAGGTATTACGACCGGCTTTTAAGGCATAAATCACCACCGAGGTGAGGAACAAGGCGATGGATAACAACTCTGACACAATTCATCCTCATTAGCGCCAGTTGACCGCTGGCAGGATAGACTATTTTTCACGCTACACTGTAATTGCAGTGTCATATAGCTGCAATTGTAGAGTCATTAAACTGTGCAGTAGTTCAGAATTGGTTTAGAAATCGTCATTTTTGAGCAGTATCACATCGCTGAACAACGCGGATTGTGCGGTGAAAAATGACGAAAATCATGGCTGGAACCGCGTTGAACGCGCTAAGGCGTTAAACGCGGCGTCAGTGAGAGAATCAGGAGAGGAAGTTAAGGCCCTGTTTTAAGACCAGATCGCAGGCTTTGGTTTTCACTTTCTCCGCCAGCGGGCTGCTGCCGAGGGTGTTGAGGTTCAGCTGCTGACCGCTATTATTGCTCAGAAGGCCCTGCAACCCTTCCAGATAGCTGGTGTCCTCTTTTTGTTTTTCCGGGGTGCTGAGGCCGAGTTTATCCAGAACCTGGTTTTTGACGTTTTCCGTGTTGGTGACCGAGGCCAGCTTTTGTTTGGCACAGTAGGACATAATCCCGGCGGCATTGTTCATGCTGCTGGCGCTCAGGGACTGAGTGCCGCCGCTCAGCAGGCCGGTCAGTGAAGATATCGACAGGGCGCCGCTTTCATGAGAGCCGCTCTGGCTAAGCTGACTGGCGGCGCTGGACAGGGAGTCCTGCCAGGAGGCGGCGTGGGCACCGGCGGCAAAAAAAACGCCGGCAATCAAGGTGGTACGGAATAAGCGTTTTGCAGATTTCATCGGTGTACTCATCATGGTTACTTACGTATTTCTGCAGTATAACCCCGGCTGGGTTCGGAAATATCTCAATACTCTTTGCCGGTGACCCGATGACGATAGCTATCCCAGTTGAAGATAACCCACAGGCTGTTGCCAAGACGCATACGATCCATGACGCGCTCGCCGAGCAGCTTGTTCATCTCGTCCATGTTGCTGTTAGTCAGCATCCCGGTCGGGCGCTTTGAGGAGGAGCGGCGATCGACTATCTGGTTGATGATCACTTTCTCGTAGCGTGACTCCGTCTGCATCCCGATCTCATCGATCACCAGCAGATCGACCTTGCTCAGATCGTTAAGAAGCTGTTCTTCGCTGGTTTCCCGATTGCCAAAGGTCTCTTTCATCGCCGACATAATATCGGCGACGGTGATGATCAATACCGATTTTCCGCGGAGCAGCAGCTCGTTGCAAATGGCGGCAGCCAGGTGGTTTTTGCCGGTGCCGGGTTTGCCGGAAAAGATAAAACTGGCGATGTTGCCATCAAACTCTTCAACGTACTGGCGCGCCCTGGACAGCGCGTTCATCTGGCCTTCGCACTCGACCCGGTAATTTTCAAATGAACAGTTCTGATGCAGCGGGCGGATGCCGGAGCGGTTAAACGTTCGCTGCATTTTCATGGCGCGGTTTTCGCGCTCCAGCGCTTCAGAACGCAATTTGCCCTGCTCTTTTTGCCAGGCCAGCAGCTCTTCGCCGGTTTTAAACGCCGGTTCGACATGGGCTGGCATCATTTTTTGCAGACGCTTCATCAGGTCGCCAACGTTTTTCATGCTCATCCTCTGAAACCTCGTGGAATATGGCTATCCGGTTCGCTGACCGTATTCACATCGCGCCGCGGTTGGCCGCCGTTGCTGGCCCGGCCGATCTGTACGCTGCGCGCCAGCTTTTGCTGCCATTGCACATGATGAAAGACTTTGCCTTCCGCCTGCCAGTAGGTGACAAATGCCGCCAGCTCTTCCGGCGTCACCGGCTGGCTGAGGGCGATGCCCCACAGCGCGGCCATGCGCTGGAAATCAGCGTCCGGCTGCCAGTCGGCATACATGGCGAATTTCCCCACGGGGATAGCGGTTGGCGCTGCGCTGGGTTCGTCGAAAAACTGCGTATCGAGCGCAACATCGCTGCCGGGGCGAGCCAGTTTTGCTTCCAGTTCAAGCAACTGCGCCAGACGTTCTGGCGTGAGCGCGTAGAACGCTGGGGCGTTGTTGGCAAAAACGGCAACCGCGCCGCTGGCCGATTTGGCGAGAACGGCCGCGTGGTCCTGAATAAAATCATCCAGGCCGCTAAAATCGGTGGTTAATATTCGCGAAGACATAACACTATCTCAATTCTGAACAACTATAGAGAGGGGTCACCGCCCCCGGATACCTGTCGTCTTTCAGGCGCTTTTGTGCTGACTGAGGGCGCGCTGGCATCAGCGCAGCGTCTCGGGCTGTCGCAATCAAGCAAACTGAAATCCATTGGCTATAGTAGCACAGCGTCCGGCCAAATCCCTGCTATACCCGCGGGCGCTTACGGTACAGCCAGAGACCCGGAATGGAAAGACCGATAGAGAGGGCGCCAACGATGGAGGAGGCCTTGAGAAAATTACTCAGCAGCATGATCATCATCTCTTCCGAGTAGCCGAAATGGCTGATTTTTACCGCCGAGATCATCGCCGTATAGGCGGAAATACCGGGGAACATCGGGATCACGGCCGCGACGGTGAAAATTTTTGGATGCGCCAGATACCAGCGGGACCATTGAATACCAATGCAGCCAACCAGCAGAGCGGCGAGGAACGTCGCCCATTCAATATTGAACCCTGCGCTCATCATCACCATACGCGAACCGTGGCCGATTGCGCCCAGCAGCGCACACCAGCGCAGCGCGCGCTGCGGTACGTTAAACACCATGGCGAACCCGGCGGCCGGAATGGCCGACAGCGCCATATCCTGAAGCAGAGCGAACAGATACGAGATTATGCCCATCCGCGTAGCCCCCACATGGTCATTGCCATCACCACGCCAATGCAGGTGGCCAGCGTCAGCAGGCTGGCCAGCGCCCAGCGCGCCAGGCCGGTATTGATATGCCCCTTGAACATATCCGCAACGGCGTTAATCAGAGGGAAGCCGGGAACCAGCAGCAGCACGCTGGCGGCCATCGCCACCGTTGAGGTGTGGGTAAAGGCGGGAAGGCGCAGCATCAGCCCGGAGATGGTGGTGGCGACAAAGGCGGTGAGGCAGAAGTTAATCTGCGGATGCATCGAGCGATGGGTCAGGAGCTGGCGAATATACATGGCGATAGTGCTGGCGCAGAAGGTGACCAGCGCCCCGTCCCAGCCGCCCTGGTTGAGCTTGCAGAAACAGGCGCAGGAGAGTCCCACCATCAGAACGACCAGCCAGCGCGGATAGCGCAGCGGCTTAATCTGCGTAAAGCGCTTCTCCACATCTTTATAATCCAGCAGCTTATGCTCGGCCATAATCACAATATGCTGTACTTCCGTCACCACGTGCATGTTGATGCCGCGATCGACGTTTTTACGCGTAGAAGTCAGGCATTCGCCGTCTTTAATCGTCGTGAGCACGATCGCATTCGAGGAGATGGCGCTTTCAACGCTATCCATGCCGAGCGCCCGCCCCAGACGCGTCGAGAGCTCCTCAACCAGCGCGCTCTCTGCGCCATGCTGTAATAAGAAAAGTCCACACTGAATACATAGTCGCGTAATTGTGCGCTGCACTGCCCGATCTGCTTGCATAAGTACCCGCTGTTCGTTACATCCGATGCCGTCGTGTCTGTTGCTACTTTAACCTGAACCCGCGCTTTCTCTGAGGGGGAGCGGATCAAACAATGTGCAAAAAGTCGCCGCGGGCGGCCGGAACAGAATTTGAACTCCACCACACTTTCTAAAAACTGTTGGAAAGTGCATTTTTTATACGGATTTTTGCCTTCTTTTTCCCGTCCGGGTTATCAAAAATGCAGGAGAGTACTTTTATTAAACAAAAAATAAACAAATAATTAACCATCGAGCATGAGGCAATCCTATGAAAACACAGGTCGCGATTATCGGGGCTGGCCCTTCCGGGCTGCTGCTGGGGCAACTGTTGCATCGTGCCGGGATCAACACCGTTATTCTCGAACGGCAAACGCCGGAATATGTGCTGGGGCGCATTCGGGCGGGGATTCTGGAAAGCGGTACCGTCGAACTACTGCGGGAAGCGGGAGCTGCGCAGCGCATGGATGCGGAGGGGCTGGTGCATCATGGGGTTGAGTTTTTATTTGAGGGGCAGCGGGTACCGGTTGCGCTGACGGAGTTGACCGGCGGAAAAAGCGTGATGGTATACGGTCAGACCGAGGTCACCCGGGATTTAATGGCGGCCCGTGCTGAATGCGGAGCGCCGGCTATTTATGGTGTCAGCGACGTGATGATTCATGATGCGAAGAGCGACCGGCCGTCAGTCTCCTTTGTCAGCGGTGGGGAAACCTGCCGTCTGGAATGTGATTTTATCGCCGGTTGCGATGGTTTTCATGGTGTCTCGCGACAAAGCATCCCGCGCGACATTCTTAAAGAGTATGAAAGCGTCTGGCCGTTTGGCTGGCTGGGGCTGTTGTCGGACACGCCGCCGGTCAATCCGGAGCTGATTTATGCTCACCATGAGCGGGGATTTGTTTTATGTAGTCAGCGCTCACTAACAAGAAGTCGCTACTATTTGCAGGTCCCGCTGAGCGAAAAGGTTGAGGCATGGTCGGACGAACGCTTCTGGGATGAGCTGAAGCGCCGCCTGCCGGATGAGCTGTCTGGCAAGTTAGTAACTGGTCACTCACTTGAGAAAAGCATTGCGCCGCTGCGCAGTTACGTGGTGGAACCGATGCAGTACGGGCGGCTGTTTCTGGTGGGCGATGCGGCGCATATCGTGCCGCCGACCGGAGCCAAAGGGCTGAACCTGGCCGCTTCCGATGTGAACTATTTGTGGCGCATTCTGCGGGAATACTATCACCGCGGCCGCACCGATCTGCTGGCGAGCTACTCTCGTTTTGCCCTGGATCGGGTGTGGAAAGGGGAGCGGTTTAGTTGGTTCATGACTCGCCTGTTGCATGATTTTCCGCAGCAGAGCGAGTTCGATAAAAAAATGCAGGCGGCGGACCGCCGCTATTACCTCGGATCGCGCGCCGGGCTGACCACCATAGCGGAAAACTATGTGGGCTTGCCCATGGAGCGCGTGGCGTAGGGGATCAACAGCCGGAGTTGTTATGCAGGCCACCAATACCGTTCCCGTTTTTAAATTGTATGGCGAAGAGCGCGACTGGCCGACGCCCGATCTTCTGCACTGCGAGTCGATTTTGCAGCGCAGCAGCCTGTATGAGTGGCATATCCGTATGCATCAGCATGCGGAGCTGGTGCAGCTGCTCTATTTACATAAAGGCAGGGCGGAGATCGAAATTGAAGGGACAACCACCGTGATGACGGAATCCTGTATTCAGGTGGTGCCGGCGTTGTGCATTCATGGGTTTCGTTTTTCACCCGGCACCCAGGGTTATGTTTTGTCGCTGGCGCTGCCGCTGCTCAGCCATTTTGAACGCCAGTTTGGCCGCCAGCTTGATGTCCTCGGCCAGCCGCGGTGTGTGCCCGTTAAGCGCTCCCGCGGGCATATCCGCGCGCTGTTTACGGCATTACGGGAAGAGTATTGCGAAGAACTGGACGCCCGGGAGATGATGCTGCACTCGCTCTTAGGAGCGCTGTTGGTTTGGCTAAACCGCCAGTGCCTCCCGGCGCCGATCGCCGAAGGAAAAGCGGAACGAAAGCGCAGCGTCATGCGACATTTTTCTCGTCTTATTGAAAGCCATTACCGCGAACATCTGCCGCTGGCGGAATACGCCCGCCAGGTTGGGCTGTCGCCGACGCACCTCAATTATTTGTGCCGCGAATTTCATGGCTGCAGTGCCTTAGGGGTTTTGCACCAAAGATTGATGCTGGAGGCGCGGCGTAATTTGCAATATACCGCCATGACTGTGACTCAACTTTCTGATTATTTAGGGTTTTCAGATGCGACTTATTTTTCGCGGTTTTTTCGCCGCTATAGCGGCGTGTCGCCAAAAACATTCAGGAATGAAATTAAATAAACCGATGTGATACATTTGCATAATTGTTTCTAAAGTCTGCTTTCATTTTTTCTAATTTATTGTTGGTCTTTATGTATGCTACTGTCGTTTATTGCTAAGGCCAGCAATGCTATTCCCCACACTAAGATTTGGTACAGAGCGTAGGGCCGAAACGTTCGCCAGGGGTGACACAGATTCACCTGGCAAAATAATATTATGGTTGCCAGGGGGCCATCTGTTTTATGCCAGACGTGAATCTTCTACAGAAAACGGAGGATTTATGTTACCAGGACATGATCAGCACGGCATCATCGTCAGCAAAATTCCGGTTATGCAGGCCGGCTTAAAAACAATCACCAGTGAATGTCTCCCCGACTATACATTCAGCTGCTGCCGTTCATCGGAGGCGCTCACGCGAACCGAACTGAGTCGAGCCCGGCTGGTCATTGTCGATCTGTCCGGTGATATCAGCCAGCCTCAGGCAGTTTGTGAATATTATTGTTTTTTAATGGCTCAGTATAAAGACATTCATTGGGTTTATATTGTCGGGCGTGTCAGCGATCGTGAGGCCCAGATATTTTTAGCCCGCGATGACAGCACATTAGTTTCCGACGGGGCACCGGTGGCGCGTTTAAGTGAAGCGATATGCGCGAGGCGCCCGGATGATTTGTCTGCCGCGCATGCGAAAGTGACTTCTCTCAATATGAACGCCGATCGTGTGTCGATAAGCCCGGAGATGATAAGCATTCTGACTTTATCTGAGCGCAAAGTTTTACGGCTTCTGGCGAAGGGTTGGGAAATTAATCAAATCGCCTCTTTATTGAAAAAAAGCAATAAGACAATTAGCGCGCAAAAGAATAGCGCCATGCGCCGTTTATCTTTGAATGGCAATGCGCAGATGTATGCGTGGATTAATAGCGAACAAGGGATGAAAGAGTTGAATATATACTCAGAACACGGAGAGCTGCAGGAATGGATAAGCGCAACGAAGCGCAACGTATTGCTGTCGTCGAACAGTGCGTAATGACGGAGACGGCGCTTCGTTTTATCTTAAACGATCGTGATAACGAAAATACGTGTGTTCATTTTTTTAAAGATGTGCAGTCGCTGGCGCAAGCATTGAATATCAGACATGTTACTGCGATTATTTTTTCACTTTCCGGTCACCGCCAACCGCGACTGGAAAGTTTACTTTTCTTTCAGGAGATTGCTTATACCCATCCGGATGTTTTGCGAATTATTATGGCGAACAGTCGAGGGGAGCGCGACTTAATTACTCAGCTGGTACCATTTCATTTGCACGGCGTTTTAAATAAAGCCAGCGGTCGTGAAACGTTGCAGGAACAGTTATTTCGACTACTTGCCCAACAAATGCCGCCGATTGACGAACCCTGCCGTCGGAAGGTGCTCCACGGGCATCGCCTCAGTTCAATAGAGCTGGCGATTCTTCGCTATATAGCCTGCGGCTATTCATTGTCAGAGATAGCGGTTCAACTGGACCGGGATATTAAAACCATTCGTGCGCACAAGTACAATGCGATGCTCAGGCTGGGTATCAGCTCGGCTCTCGGGCTGCTGAGCGCAGCCGATATTCTTATCCATCTCCCGCCACCGTGCGGCAAAGACGCTGCGGGGGCAGGGATAGCGTAGCGGTGCTTCAGGAATGCGACTGGCAAACATCAATCCAGGTGGCTTCGGTCAACTGGGCCATTCTGTCGGGTGAAATGCGTACTGCGCTATGGACAGCGCCTGCCGCCGGTAAGACTTCCGGGTACTGTTTTAACGAAATATCACAGTAGATAGCCAGCGGGTTTTCCAGCCCGAACGGGCACACGCCGCCCACCGGATGCCCGGTCAACATCACGACCTCGTCGCTGCTGAGCATGCGCGCTTTCGCGCCAAATGCATCCTTCAGTTTTTTATTATCCAGCCGGGCGTTGCCGCTGGCGACGACAAGGACGACCCGTTCTTTCACTTTTAACGAAAGGGTTTTGGCGATTTGACCGGGTTCGACATGATGCGCGGCGGCTGCGAGGGCAACGGTGGCCGTACTTTGATTTAACTCGATGATGTCGATATCGGGGGCATGTTCGGCAAAAAACTGCCGCACGGACTGCAGGCTCATTGGGATCTCCTGATGAATGACCGATTTAATCTGTCACAAGCCTGGCGGAGTGTAAATATTGCCGATGGTGAATCAGGAATTATTCCAATTTCTGGATCTTCTTCACAATCACCGTAACCGGTTACTGTAACCGGTTGCCGTTCTGCTCGCTCAGATGAATACTGGATGGGTAACTTCCCTGTATCACATATAACAAAGAGCCGCGTATGAATCGTGCTGACTTGAACGGTATAGAGAGTGGAATAGCCAGCGTGGTTGTCCGTTCACAGAACATCTTTCATCACAACGGCAGAATAATCGTTGTTGGGCCAGTATCTAAAGCCTGTCAGGAGGGCTGCTATGTCTGCTAACCATGCCGCGTTTAATCTGATATTTCGCTTTGTAGAAAATTATATAAGCCCTGTCGCCGGGCGAATCTCGTCGCAGCGCCACGTGATGGCTATCCGTGACGGTTTCATCTCGGCGATGCCGTTTATGATTGTCGGGTCATTCCTGCTGGTCTTTGCCTATCCGCCGTTTTCGCCAGATACTACCTGGGGGTTTGCGCGCGCCTGGCTGGATTTGGCGAAAGAGTTTGAAGGGCGCATTCTGACGCCGTTCGATATGACGATGGACATTATGTCTATCTACATTTGTGCCGCGATCTCTTATAACCTCGGCAAGCATTATGAGAAGAGCAACCAGCTCGATCCCTTTATGTGCAGCATGTTGTCCATTATGGCTTTTCTGCTGGTGGCGGCGCCAAAAACGAACGGCACCCTGCCGGTCGATAGCCTTGGCGGCACGGGGATTTTTACGGCGATTCTGGTGGCAGTGTACTGCGTTGAAATGATGCGTTTCCTGAAGGCGCACAATATCGGTATTCGCCTGCCGGATCAGGTGCCGCCAATGATCAAAAACTCCTTTGATCTGCTCATTCCGGTGCTGATGGTGGTGGTGACGCTCTATCCGCTCAGTCTGTTTATTCAGCACCATTTTGACATGCTTATTCCGCAGGCCATCATGGCCATCTTTAAACCCCTGGTATCGGCGGCGGACTCGCTGCCGGCGATTTTACTGGCGGTGCTGATCGGCCATCTGCTGTGGTTCGCCGGGATCCACGGCGCGGCGATTGTGTCTGGCATGCTGCAAATGTTCTGGCTGACCAACCTGGGGATGAACCAGCAGGCGCTGGCTCAGGGCGCGCCGCTGCCGCATATCTTTATGGAGGCGTTCTGGACCTTCTTTATTGTTATCGGGGGATCTGGCGCCACAATGGGCCTGGTCTTCTGCTACCTGCGTAGCCGGTCGGCGCATCTGCGTTCAATCGGTCGACTGAGCGTGGTGCCAAGCCTGTTTAACATTAACGAGCCGGTTATTTTCGGCACGCCTATCGTCATGAACCCGGTGTTCTTTATTCCGTTCCTGCTGGCGCCGATGGTTAACGCAGTACTGGCCTGGGCGGCGATGAAGATGGATCTGATTGGGCGAGTGATTTCAGTGGTACCGTGGACGGCTCCGGCGCCGATTGGCGGCGCATGGGCGTTGGGCTGGGATTTCCGGGCAGCCATCCTGGTGGTTATTCTGGCCTGTGTCTCTGCGATTATCTACTTCCCGTTCTTTAAGGTGTACGAGAAACAGCTGCTGGCGCAGGAGGCTGAAGAGGCGGAGCGCATGGCGGAAGAGAACCGACAGACGGCATAAGATAACCGGCGGGCGGCCTGAATGCCGCCCGCGGTGAACGGCGCTATTTCAGCGTGCAGTCCCCGCACTGATGAACGTCGGGCAGGCGATGACGTTGACAGCAGGTGCGCCGCACCAGCAATCCTTCGCGTAAAATGACCGTTCGCCACAGCGGATTGTCCTGGCCATCAGCAAACTGCTTTTCAAAGAAGCAGTGTTGGCGCAGGGTGGCAATCTGTTCGTCACCCAGCAGCGCTTTCATTTCCCCCAGATACCAGTTGATCAGATAGCCGGTATTGCTCCAGATAAGCTTGCCATTGATATCACCGGTGGTTTCCAGCGCCTGCACTACCGGCTGCAGCGCGTTGGTCACCAGCGTTTCCATACGGGTTTGCGGCGAATGGGTTCTGGCGCAGTCGTCCGCACTGACCTCGATCCAGAAACAGGCCGCGCGACCCGTTTCGTGAAATTCAACGCGAAAACGCTCCGGCGCGACACTGATGGCGGTCTCTTCACTGAGCAGTGCCAGCATCAGCGGTGGCACCAGCAGGCCGATGTACCATTGTGCCCAGAGCGAAAGCAGCGGCTTTTGTTCACGCGGCATCGTTGGCTGGTGGCGATAGATATGATCGGACCAGGTTGCCAGCAGGGAGCTGAGTACCGTGGGCGCTGACCATTCAGCGAGCGTCAAGGCACAGGGCGGGGCCTCTTCATCCAGACGAAGAAAATCCAGCAGATGGGGGCGAAGGGCGGTGATTTTTTCCCGAATCGCCTTCGCCAACGCATCTTCGGCTGGCGGCAACGGAGCCTGCCAGATGATGTCGTTGCTGAATGAAGGAGAACGGTAAGCCATCAAATCGCCAGATATGAATCTAAATGATAATGATTAGTGATACTAGTTAGTTGCCCGGGCGATGGCAAGAAATTTGTCTGCGCCGTGGGCTCAGCAGCACACGGCGGTGAGATTAACTGGCAAGGATAATGTTGCGTCCCTGGCCTTTTGCTTCGTAGAGCGCCGTATCGGCTCTTTTCAGGGCACCATCGATATCGGTCTCCAGCAGGGGGGTCATGCCAATACTGATGGTGACATTGGTGGCGACGCTTTCATTAAACATATGGGGAATTTTCAAATCGTAGACCTGCTGGCGGATACGCTCTGCGGCCAGCAAAGCCGCTTCCGGCGTACAGTTTGTTAACAGCACCATAAACTCTTCACCACCAAAGCGCGCGACGATATCGCGCGATCGCACGGCATTGCGAATGGCTGCGGAGACCTGAATCAATGCCTGATCGCCCATCATATGGCCGTAGTGATCGTTGTAGGCTTTAAAGTGGTCAATATCCAGCAGCAGCACATGATGCCCGCTGTCACTCACCGACAGAAGGGTATCCAGACGATTCTGCAGGCCGCGCCGGTTATATAAGCCGGTGAGCGGGTCCAGCATACTCAGATCGTTCAGGGTGTTACGTTCGCGCAGGAGTTTATCCATCAGCCCCTGGGTGAAAGCATCGTTGCGTTTTTGCATGATGCCCTGCAACGTAATGCCGGCAATGGGGAGCGTGAGGCAATACAGCATCCGTAACCACTGTTCGCTTTCGGCAAGGAACAGACAGGCGATAAACGTGGGGACAGAATGCAGGGTAAAGGCAATGACATTATTGGGGAATGCGATAGCGCCAATAAACAATATGCTTAATAACGCAATGACCAGAAAGTTAAAATGGGGCTCTGGCAGTGACAAGGCTTTTTCTGTTATATGCGACGCCCACAGCACGCCAAATATCAGAGAAATAAACAAAATATTTATTTTGTGCTGTGAAAACTTCCAGTGCCATAGCGCCAGGGTAGCGCTGAGAATAACGATCAGCATGCAGGGAAGGGTGTAGCTGACGGGGGTATAGAGCGGACTGACTAGTGATAAAACCGCTGAAATAAAATTCAGCAGCAAGAAGAGCCGTAATGAATATTGATATTTTTTGTCATAATGCTTTTGCCAGGATTGCGCAGTCATATTGGGCTTGTCGTTATTAGTCATTAAATTTCAAAATGATGGCTGCCAAAAATGAACGATAAAAAACACTGCACGCAGTGCGCTTTTTGCGAAATAGTCAAATATTTTAATGCATTAGTATGCCTCGCTTAATTTATCACCTTCACCAATCTATGTCATCAGGTCGAACGTAAAGAACGGAATATCCTGACGGGCAAAAGCATGACAAATGATAAAAGCTATCATATGATATTGGTTATCATTATCGATTGGATAGGTGGAAACATGTTGCAGCGAGCTTTGGGCAGTGGATGGGCAGTGCTGCTTCCAGGCATACTGGTGGCTGTACTGGGAGGGGCTGGTCTGTCGGTAGAAGCCTGGCGTGGGCTGGTCACGGTCGGGCTATTGATGTCGGCATTGATGATCTGGCATCGGCGCTTGCGGCATTTCGTCCTGTTACCGTCATGTGTGGCATTAATTAGTGGGATTATGCTAATGGCGTTGAATTTGAAGCTGACAGGATAATACAGAGAAGGGTAAGAATATTGGTGCGAGGGGGGGGACTCGAACCCCCACATCCTAAGGACACTAACACCTGAAG
>NZ_PIBO01000017.1:0-88417 GCF_002806725.1 Raoultella sp. T31 | reverse complement strand
CGCTGTCGCAGAACATCGCCATCGGCATGGGGCCGGAGTTCCGTCCGATGCTGCGTTTCTACGTCACCGGTGGTCAGGTCGACAACAAACGCACGGCGAAGGTGAACGGCACCCAGGACAACCAGCTGGATTCGCTGAATGTCGGCGGCATGTTTGAGGCGTGGTTCTAAAATCAGCGCCCGGGTCTCCGCCTGACCCGGGCGACTTGCTGGGGATTAATGCCCGTAGGTTCGCTCTCCTGCCCCGGTCAGCGTCATGCGGCCGGGGTTTTGAGCGCCCCGACTACACCCGGACTTTGACAGCCACCAGCAGGCCGGTCAACAGCATCAAGGCGCCGGAAATCACCAGCGGCGATAGCAGGCCAAGATGATCCAGCGCCACGCCACCTACCGCCGCGCCGCAGGTATTGGCCAGCTGAATGACCGCCACCTGGATCGAGCCGGCTTTTTCCGCCTGGTCGGAGAGCGAGCGGGTAATCCACGTTGACCACCCAACCGGAATCAATGCAAACGCAAAGCCCCAGATGACCACCACCGCCGACGCCACCACCTGACTTTCCCCCCATAGCACCAGCACCGTCGCGCTTGTCGCCAGGACCAGCGGAGCAGCCGTTAAGGCCGCCTTCACCGAGCGCTTGAGGATCACCGACGACAGCGAGGTACCGATAAAGCTGGCAATGCCGAAACTCAGCAAGACTAACGTCAGGCCATCAACATCAAAACCGGCCAGAGTCATATAGACCGGGCGGATATAGGTAAAGAAGGCAAACTGTCCGGCAAAGGCCATAAAAATGGCGCACATCCCGGCCATCACGCCGGGGCGTTTCAGCAGACTGAACATATTTTGCTGTTGATGCGGCGCTTCGCCGGGTAAAGAGGGCAGCACCTTCAACACCCACAGCGTACAGAACACGCCCATCACCGCCGCCGCATTAAAGACGTTACGCCAGCCGATAACGCCCCCCAGAAAGCTACCCAACGGCGCGGCAATAACCAGCGCAATCGACACCGCGCCAAAGATAACCGACAGCGCTTTTGGCACCACCCGCGTCGGAACAAGGCGCATCGTCAGCGACGCCGACATCGCCCAGAAGCCACCCAGCGCCAGCCCCAGACAGGCGCGACCCAGCAGCAGCAGCCAAAAGCTGTTGGCAAAGGAGACCAGCAGGCAGGAGAGCGTCAGCAGCACGGAAAACAGAATCACCACGTAGCGACGGTCGGTGGTGCGGATAACGGACGTAATAAACAGGCTGGCAAACATCGCCACAAACGCGGTCGTGGTGACCGACTGTCCGGCCATCCCCTCGGAAATACCTAAATCCTGCGCCATCGGCGTCAGCAGGCTTACCGGCAGGAACTCAACGGTAATCAGGCAGGCCACGCAGAAGGCCACCGCAAAGACCGCCGACCAGTTTGGCCGTGAAATCTCTTTGGTCTGCGATTTACTCGTGGTGCTGATATGTTCTGTCATGACGTCACCTGAAGCTAAAAACGTGCGGAAAAGCCACGCAGTCTATCATCAAAACTGTGACGAATTTAACGCGTTGACAGCTTTTCTCTTATTACAACGCGCTATCAGATAGCCACAGCGTATCTCATGGAGAAACTCAACGACGAGACAGAACGGGTAACACAATAACTCATGATATCAATGAAGATAAAATACCCCCTCTTCCGGCAGGAAGAGCTGGTTGTAGCGCAGCTGGAAAGCGTTTAGCTCATGCGGATCGGGCTCTATTTCGCGCATAAAGCCAAGCGTCAGGCGGATTTGCGCATCGGTTATCGGCGCGGCAAGCCGGGCTTTACGCAGCAGGCGGTGCCAGCTGAGCAGATTCTCTTCGCTGCCATCAACAATACAGACCTGCCAGATCAGCAGCACCTGCGCGGCATTCTGCAGATGGGCCTCATCAGGACGCTCAAGGTAGCGAATAAACTCGGTTCCAGCCGTTTTACCAAACTGGTCGATCATCGACTCAATCGCAACCGGCGTGATCCCCAGTCGTTCGTTTAAGCGTTTGATCGCCCGGCGGGAATCAGAGGTCAACACCCGAAATCCGACCACAAACACCACGCCAAGCGTTGCCAGCATTATCCAGACCATACGTTCTCCTTAAATCAGCCGCTCATCATAGCGGGAAACACCCGGCCTCGACAGCAGGCAGCGCCAGATTAATGAGCTGAAGAAAGGGAAAAACGATATGAAGACGGACCTACGCATGCGGGGTTTTAACCAGCTAAAATCCGTGGTGGCTGAGGGGATTGCAGCAAGAAACCGGCCCGCGGCAGGTGGGAGAAACGATTAAAACTCATTGTTAGTTTTCAGAACGCGTTTTATTCCTGCCATGCTATTTATATATGCCATTCAACAACTCATTTATATATCTTATATAACACGCTCTCTTTTACTATTTTTCACACCGCCGTTGATATTGACGCCACTAATAATACATGTTGGCCAGTGGCGCCTGCAATAACTTCAACGCACTCTAATTACTGTAACTTTAAGATTCCTCGCGTAAATTCCTTTTTCTTACTCATTAAATTCAGGCGTAGTATCGATATAAATATCAATAATGGACCAGGAAGATATTGAATGCCAGTAGATGAAAGAATAAGGCCGACATCAGGAACGGCGATAAACCCAGGTGGCGTAAGACAACTAACAATTGGTGAGATCGCTCTGGCGAAAACGCTTTTTGGCGAAAGCCTTAACTATAGTCGGATTTGGGTACACCGTGAAAGTTACTTACCCTTTAACCTTCAACCCGTTGATGTCGCCATGACCCCCAACGGTGAATTATGGTTCAGAGAAGAAACCTATTCACCAGATTTTTCATTAGAGCGAGATCTCGCAAAGAAACATAGATTCATGCATGAAATGGTTCATGCGTGGCAAACCCAAAAAGGTATGTTTGTCAGGGCAAGAGGTTTGTTTTCTCGCTTCGCTGATTATAGCTACAGTCTGGACAAAGCAGATTTCCTCCATTACGGGTTAGAGCAACAGGCATCAATCGCCAGTGATTATTGGCTATTGATTAATTATGGCTTCGAAAATAACAGAGGGTTATATGAATATCGTGATTATACATCAAAAAAATCTCTTTATGATTTAATTCATAAATACAAATCCGTCATGAAAGGATTCCCTGGATGAAAAGACTCGTCATTTTCCCTTTAATCATTCTTCTTTCCGGTTGTCCGGGAGGTAAGCCGGGCCCTTCCCAGCGTAGCATCTTCATTCATGGAGATACTCTGTGCTTTAGTGTAAATAAAAATGACGCGTTAGAATATTACACTATCTACTATTATCCAAAAGGCAACCACACAGTTATTAAAAGCGATAAAGGAATAAATGCATCCTACCCCAACACATGTTTTAAATTTAAATTGAGAAATGGTTATCAATACAACATCTATTATGGCCTAAACGGCAAACAGTATACAGATTCATTTTTTATTGATAACGACGGGAGATTATGAAAATGTCATTACCAGCGTATTTATTTTTATATGATGGGAATGGAATTCAGGTAAAAGGCGATTGTCTGATGCCAGGTAGAGAAGGCGCTATTGAAATCATGAACAGTAGCTACGGTGTAAGGCAAGCTTGCACAGCAGGCATAAAAAAGCCCGGCGGGAAGGCCGGGCAACGTTACCAATACCTGATGCCTCAGGCGGTCTGCAAACTTTGTTTCTTCTTCTCGCGGCGAATTTTACGTTCTTCAAACACCGCGACGATAGCCATCAGGCAGATACAGCCGATAGCTGCCGCATCCAGCGCCGCAAAGGTACCGGCCCAGCCGGTCAGGCCAAAGACCGGCGTGCCGTCGGCAATCATCCCCAGTCCCAGTTTGGCAAAGCTGTCGCCGATCAGGTAAGCGAAGGTGCCTTTGATGCCGTCCGCCGCGCCAATGGCCTTTTTCGGGACGAAGCCCACCGCCGCAACGCCGATCAGCAGCTGCGGACCAAACACCAGGAAGCCTAAAGCAAACAGCGACATCAGGTAGACATACTGGTTGCTGGCATGCTGGTAAACCCCGAGGGTCGCGATAATTAACGCCAGCGCGATACAGGCCACCAGCGCACGACGGCCGTTCGCCAGATCCGACAGCCAGCCCCACAGCAACGTTCCGACCAGCGCGCCCACTTCAAACAGGGTAAAGCCCTGAATCGCCACCTCTTTGGAGAGCTTCAGCTCCTGGAAGGCATAGACCGTCGACCACTGATCGATACCGATGCGCACCACATAAAGGAAAATGTTGGAGAAGCACAGCAGCCAAATGACTTTGTTTTTCAGCACATACTCGACGAAAATCTGCCATTTGGTCATGGCGTTCTCTTCGGTTTCTTTGTCTTCTTCGCTGATCTCTTCGCCAAACAGCTCTTCCGCGTTGCCGAGGCCGTAGGATTCCGGCGAGTCGCTACCAAAACGCAGACCGATAAAGCCGACAATCAGCGCAATAATCGACGGGAAGATGAACATGCCGATGACGTGGCCGTCGAACAAATAGTTCGCGCCGAACAGCGCCACGCCCGCCGCGCCCGCGCCGCCGAGGTTGTGAGAGATATTCCAGAAACCGAGGAAGGTGCCGCGCTTACGACGTGGCGTCCATTTGGTAATGGTTGAATAGCTACACGAACCGCCGGTGCTCTGGAAGAAACCGCTCAGCGCATAGAAGGCGATCATCAGGAACAGACTGGTTGAGCCGGCCCCCATACTGGCGCTGAAGCCGAGCATACAGATGGCGGAAAGAATCAGCATAAACGGCAGGAACTGCTTGGTGTTTTTACCGTCCGCATAGTAGGAGACCAGCGTTTTACCCACGCCGTAGGTGATCGAGAAGCCAAGGCCAATCATCCCCAGTTGGGTCATGCTCAACCCGTAGGTGGAGATCATGTCGTTCTGGGCGATGTTAAAGTTTTTGCGGATCAGATACATCGTCAGGTAGCCGATGAAGACCACCAGATAGGACTGCATGAACGGTTTGAACCACATTTTACGCCGCACGTCGAGCGGCAGATCCAGGGTCGGCTTGCGCACCTGGTTTAGAAAAGCCAGCATAGGACACTCCGGGCTAATTTTTATACCTGCGAATGGCAGGCATTGTAAAAAGCCGCGGCGCGGCTGGCCTGAGACAGCGTCCAGGCGGAACCGGGAAAATTTCTTAGTTTTGTCCCAATCAGAGTAAAAAGGAGAGACAGGTCACGCTTCGTGAGCGGTTCTCGGCGCCTGAGCGTTTAAAAACGGCAGCAGCAGCAGTGCGGAAATCCCGGCGGCAATAGCGATGACCACGAAAAAACCGCTCCAGTGCCAGATTTCCATGACCTGCGCCAGCGGCCAGCCGGAAAGCGACGCCCCGAGATAGGCAAACAGCCCGACAAATCCGGTTGCCGCCCCCGCCGCTTCTTTGTGGGAACACTCCGCCGCCGCCATACCAATCAGCATCTGGGGGCCAAACACAAAGAAACCGGTGGTAAAGAAGCAGGCGGTCTGCATCACATAGCTGGCGAAAGGCATCAGCCATAAACTGCCGACCGAGAGCAAAATACCGGCGGCGAAAATCAGGTTCATCGGCCCTCGGTTGCCGTTGAACAGCTTATCCGACCCCCAGCCTGCCACCAGCGCGCCAATAAAACCACCCAGCTCGAACATCGTCACCGCCGAATTGGCGGTCACCAGGTCGACGCCCAGCGTCTCCGACATATACAGGTTGCCCCAGTCGTTAATCGCCGCCCGCACCACGTAGACCAGCACGTAGCACAGCGACAGCAGCCAGATATAGGGGTTCAGCAGCACGTATTTGGTGAGGATCTCTTTGCGCGTCAGCCCCGCCCCTTCCTGCTGCTGGGCAATCTCCAGCTCGTCATGCCGCCAGTCGCCCACCGCGGGCAGCCCAACAACCTGCGGCCGATCGCGCAGCCGCCAGCAGAGGAACAGCCCGGCGAGAATCGCCAGCGTCCCGGCAATCATCATCCCGGTCCGCCAGCCGTAGTGCAGCGCCGCCGCGCCGACCACCATCGGAATCAGCGCCCCGCCGACGTTATGCGCGGTATTCCACAGCGCCCACCAGCCGCCGCGCTCGGTACGCGAATACCAGGCCGTCAGCAGACGGGCGCACACCGGCGATCCCCAGCCCTGGAAAAAGGCGTTCAGCGCCCACAGCAGCGCAAACGCCCATAGCGAAGTGGAAAAGCCGAACAGAATATTCACTATCCCGGTAGCAATGAGTCCAAGGCCCATAAAATAGCGGGCGTTGGAGCGGTCGCTGACGATGCCGGAGAAAAACTTCGACAGCCCGTAGGTGATGTAAAACAGCGTCGCCAGCAGGCCAATATCGCTGCGGGTCAGGACGTTGCTGGCGAGAATTTCCGGCACCGCGGCGTTAAAGCTTTTGCGCGTGAAATAAAACAGGGCATAGCCCAGCCAGATGGTCAGCAGAATATGGCGCCGCCAGTAGCGGTAGCGTTCATCCAGCGCCTGCTTATCGGCGATCGGATCGGCATCGGGTGGGGATTTCAGAAAGCTCAGCATCATCACTCCTCAAACATAACGGCGCGGCAGGCTGACGCAGACCCGGGTGCCGTGCGTACAGGAGATAGTGAGCGTGCCGCCCAGCGCCGTCACCCGTTCGCGCATACCGGTCAGGCCAAAGCCCTGCTGCCCGGTCCCCGGCGGCAGCCCGCAGCCATCATCCTCAAGTACCAGCATCAGCCGATCATCCTGCTGCCAGCCTTGCAGCGTCACCGCGCTGGCGCTGGCATGCTTAACGATGTTATTCAGCCCTTCCTGGCAGACGCGAAACAGCGTCACGCGCTGGTTTTCGCTTAAGGCGGCCTCATCGATGCGCCAGTCGAGATGGCTGATCATCCCGCTCTCTTCCAGTTCCATTTCGCGCATCAGCGAACGTACCGCCTGTTCAAGGGGCAGGTCGTCGAGCTGACGCGGACGCAGGCGGCCCAGCAGGCGACGAACCGAGTCGTAAACTCCGAGCGAAAGCTGTTCAATAAGCTGGCCGCTCTGTTTCACGCCGCCGTTTTCCGGCGCCAGACGCTGCACAATCCCGGCCTGAGTGCGAATCGCGGTAATGGTCTGGCCGATGTCATCATGCAGTTCGCGCGCCACGTCCCGGCGCACGCTCTCTTCGGTTTCCAGTAGCCGCTCCGCCAGCCGCTGGTTGCGCGCCAGTTCATTTTGCAGCGACTGGTTCAGTTCGCGCAGACGCTGAATCCCGGCGCCCAACAGCAGCCCGGTCAGGCTCTGCGCCAGCAGCGAGAGCAGCAAATCCACCGGATGATCGTGCCAGGTCTGGCTGGCGATTAACGCGATAGCGTTCATCAGCGCGGCGATCAGCGCCCCCTGCCAGCCATAATGCCAGGCGAGTGCGATGATCGGCAGCGCCAGGCAGAAAGGGGTAAAACGCGACAGTTCGGTGGGCAGTCCCAGCTGGAGCCAGAGGCTGACGCTAAACAGCAGCAGATACCAGATCAGATGCCGCCCTCGCCAGTTGATCGGCTGTGAAACCAGCGATGGCCCCAGCGGTCGCCAGACGGTACTGGTGAGATAGTGCCAGATAACCAGACAGGTCGGAGCCAGCGTCAGGCCGCCGGTTAACGTCAGCAACAGCGCGTTCAGGCCGTCGCTCCCTTCGCTCATCCACGGCAGCGATTGCAGCAGCGCGGCGGCAATCAGCGCGGCCCCCTGCCGCAGCAATGTGAGCCAGTCGCGCTGGTGACGATAGCGCGAAATGAGCGCCACCGGCAGCAGCGCCAGCACGCTACCGATCATCAATATTATCGGATGCGCCAGCGCCACTTCCTGCGCCAGCCAGAAGATCAGCAGCCATTCAGCGCCCAGCAACACCGGCCAGTAGCCGCGCGGGCACTGAAGCATCAGACCCAGCCGCAGACCAAAGGGGAACAGCAGAACGGCAAGATCCGCCCGTTCGACCAGGTGCAGGCTGATGCTCCACAGGCAGAACCACGCGGCGGAGAAAATGCAGAAGCAGCCGGCCACCGAAAGCAGCCGGGAGAGTAACGGTCTCATTGCCAGCTATCGAACATACGCCGCGCCAGCTCAACATCGTTGCTGACGCCCAGCTTTTCCAGCAAATTCGCGCGATGCACATGCACGGTTTTTGGCGACAATGCCAGCTCAGCGGCGATCTCTTTCACCGCCATCCCCTGCGCCAGCTTTTCCGCGACCTGCCGCTCGCGGCGGGTGAGCGGGTCCTGGCGGCCTGCCGCCAGCTTCATGGCGATATCCGGCGTCAGGTAACAGCCGCCGGCCGCCACCGTTCTGACCGCGGCGATCAGCTCATCCGGGCTACAGCGTTTGGAGAGAAAACCGCGGGCGCCGGCATTCAGCGCCTGTTCCACCAGCGCCGGGCTATCGTGGACGGAGAGCATGATGGTCGCCATGCCTTTTGGCAGTTGGCTGAGCAGCTCAAGCCCTGACATATCCGGCATCGAGATATCACAAATACAGACCTGTACACCGCGCCCAGGCAGTCCGCTCAACGCTTCGCGGGCGGAACCAAATTCGGCGACCACCTGGAAATCGGCTTCCAGCCCCAGCAGCTGCGCAAATCCGGAGCGGACGATAAGATGATCGTCAATAAGGGCAATGGTGGTCATGGCGTATCCTGGCAGGTTAAAAAACGCGCTTACCTTAACGATAAGCACGTTGTTGTTCAAGCCTTGCGCAGGATTATCCGCCTCAGGCGATACCGGTGGTCACCGTGAAGCTCCGGGTTTGCTGCGGCGCCAGCGCAATCAGGCTGCCATTACGCTGAGCCGCGAGGAATCCCTCGGGCCGACAGGTGGCGGGCAGCGCAAAAGCCGCCACCTGCTGATCGCCGTTATAGAGGATCCAGCGGGTAACATAATTGAACTCAGTGCTGGAGAACCGCGTGACAAACGTGGTGCCATCCGGCGCTATCATGCGAAATTCCGGGCTGTCGGTGTAGCGATCCAGCTTATCGGCAAAAAAGACGATTTCCGGATCGTAATACTGAGGCTCACACAACGTGGTCAGCGAGGCTTCGCCTTGCAGGAGACGCTGATTGAACGCCAGCCACGATTCCGTCGGCTGTACATGGGCCGGCACCGACCCGCGCAGCGAGAGCGCTTCATCCGGGATATTCTGGCTGAAGGTCGCCTGCGCCACATAGGCATAGTTCATATGGCACATGTACTGCAGCGGCATGGCGACAGAGGCAAGATTGGTCACCGTCATCTGGATATCAAACAGCGCGCTGGCTCGCCGTAAGGCCACCGTCGGCCGCGCCTCATAGTGATGACCAAAGCCCATCACGTATTCATAGCGCCCCACCACGCGCAGGCAGTCTGCCTCCAGTTCAAGCCAGGCTTCATCCATCGTCGCGCAGGCCATTTCACCATGCAGCGGGTGGGTATCCTGCGGCGACGGGCAACCGTTCGCCAGCAGACCTGAGTGGAAAGCGAAGCAGCCGTAGGTAGCCACTACCTCCGCCGCCGGCTTCGGCTCGCTGAACATATTGCGCATGGTCAGATCGTGGCCGTCAAACTCAGCATCCCAGATCATTTGCCCCAGCCATGGCAGAATCACCAGATAGCCGCGCGCGTTTTCTACCCGCAGCCCCTCTACGCCGCTGGCGTAGCGGAAAGCCGTTACCGTGAAGTCATCATTCGCCAGCAGCGTGTGCGGTTGCTCGCTAAAGAGCGAGCGCCATAAAGGTAAGCGTGTCGTCATCAGCATTCTCCTCAGGATACCGTCGCTTCAGTCAGCGCACGGCGGACTTTGCATTCACGCCAGAAATAGATGCCGACGTAGATGAAGCACAGCATTGGCACCAGGAAAGAGACCTGCAGCGAGTGGAACATATCGGCCACAAAGCCCTGAATCGCAGGGACGACGGCAGCGCCAATAATCGCCATCACAATCACCGCACCGGCCATTTCGGTGTGTTCGTTATCTACCGTATCAAGCGTACCGGCATAGATGGTTGCCCAGCACGGTCCGAATAACACGCTCACCAGCACCGCCACGTAGACCGCGCTAAAGCTCGGCGCCAGCGCCACATACGCAAGGAACAGCGCGCCGATAACCGAGTAGAGAATCAGCACTTTTTCCGGCGTGAAGCGGGTCATTAAAATATTGGCGATAAACTTACCGATAAAGAAGCAGGCAAAGCTGTAGACCATAAACGTTGAGGCATCGCGCTCGTTGATATCACCCAGCTCCAGCGCAAGGCGAATGGTGAACGACCAGACGGTGACCTGCATACCGACATACAAGAACTGAGCGACAATTCCGCGACGAAAACGTGCGTTGCAGGCCAGGTAACGCAGCGTGTCGGCCGCCGACGGGCGTTTGTGGTTCGCCGTCTGCGCAACTTTACAGGTCGGGAAGCGCGTCAGCAGGAACAGCACCATGACCACCACCAGCACCATGATCATGTACTTGTAAGGCTCAAGGGTGTTTTCCAGCATCAGAACTTTAAAATTATGAATCTGCTCGGCATTCATGCCGGCCATCTGTTTTTCCAGACTTTCGCCATCGGAAAAGACCAGATATTTACCCAGCAAAATACCGGCTGCCGCGCCAATCGGATAAAAAGTCTGGCTGATGTTCAGGCGCAGCGTGGCATGGCTTTTCGGGCCAATCATCGAGCTGTAGGTGTTCGCTGCCGTCTCGAGAAAGCTCAGGCCGATGGCAATCGCGAAAATCGCGGCCAGGAACATGGTGTAGGTTGCCATGTGCGATGCCGGGAAAAAGAGCGTGCAACCGACGATATACAGCGTCAGCCCCGTGAGAATAGCGACCTTATAGCTGGTGTTTTTAATCACTAACGACGCCGGAATCGCAATTAAAAAATAACCGCCATAAAATGCACTCTGGACCAGTGCGGAGGCAAAGTTACTTAATGCAAATACGCTTTTAAACTGCGTAATTAAAATATCATTTAAAGCCGCAGCACATCCCCATAACGGGAATAAGCAGGATAACAAAATAAACTGGAACAGAGGGGTTTTGTTCAGATAGCCGTCAGGCATCTGAATGATGTTTTTATCGTTCATAGTGCTACCTTTTACAGTGCAGGGTGATTATTCGTTTAACGACAGATATTCATTAAACTGCTCAATACTGGGATAAGACGATTGCGTGCCTTTCCCGGTGACGCTAAAGGCGGCAAAGAGCACGGCTTTTTTCATGGCGGATTCAACATCTCCGCTCTGGACGTAATAATGAGCAAAACAACCGATAAAGGCATCGCCTGCGCCGCTGGTATCTACCGCGCTGACTTTAAAGGCCGGGACATGCACTTCCTGAGTGCGCGTCATCCACAGCGCGCCTTTCTCACCCATGGTCACAATAATATTGTTGAGGCCCTTTTCCACAAGGCTGCGGGCGGCGATACGAATATTATCGTAAGTATCTACAGGCAGGCCGGTTAATATTTCCAGCTCGGTCTCGTTGGGGACAAAGAAATCACATTTACAGGCATAAGACATATCTAATTCGCGCAGAGCTGGCGCCGGATTTAATAACACTTCAATACCGTGCTTTTTACCAAATTCGATCGCGTGGTAAACCGTCTCCAGTTGCACCTCAAGCTGCAAAATAATCAGCTGGCATTTTTTTAAATCCTCGGCGGCGCGATCGATATCTTCAGGAGAGAGGAATTTGTTGGCACCCTTAATAATAAGAATGCTGTTGCTGGAGTTAGCATTCACGAAGATCGGCGCTACGCCACTGCTGGTGCAGGGGACTTTCTCAACATAGGTGGTATTGATGCCCCAGGACTCAAGATTGCGAATTGTGTTATCCGCAAAGATATCATCTCCCACCTTGGTCAACATCAGCACTTTCGAATTGAGCTTAGCGGCCGCCACGGCCTGGTTGGCCCCTTTCCCGCCGCAGCCAATTTTGAACGCCGGCGCCTCAAGGGTTTCCCCCTCTTTCGGCATCTGGTTGGTGTAGGTAATGAGGTCCACCATGTTGGAGCCAATAACCGCGATATCCATTTTACTACCTCTCAGAAACAATCACATAACAATGATATTATCGTAACATTATCATGTTACTTTAGTACCATTTGTGACCATGATCGCGATTGCAGTATCATTTAATGTTTATTTATCAACCAGAGAAATGTGAAGAATCGTGAGATGAAGAAAAACAAACATTGAAAATAACAACACAACAAACTGAAAATAAAGAATTTATTTTAACAAAAACGAGATCAATCAGGCTTTTAATTCTGCAGTGGCCGCAGTATAGTAATGTGAATGCATAATGTTTCAGCAGGGACAAAATGTTACCAAAAGAACATTTGCCACATGAATTACGGAGAGTGTGAATGGAGACCAAGCAAAAAGAACGTATACGTCGCCTGATGGAACTGCTGAAGAAAACCGACCGCATCCATCTTAAAGACGCCGCGCGTATGCTGGAGGTCTCTGTAATGACCATTCGCCGGGATCTCAGCCAGGAAAACGACGAACCGCTGCCGCTTACGCTGCTGGGCGGCTATGTGGTGATGGTCAACAAACCCTCATCGCCTTCCGTCACGCCAGCACAGGCGACAAAAGCAGCCCATCATCGCGACGATCTGCCGATTGCCATCCTCGCCGCCGGCCTGGTCAGCGAAAACGACCTGGTCTTTTTTGATAACGGCAGCGAAATGCCGCTGGTTATTAATATGATCCCCGATGACATTATCTTTACCGGTATTTGCTATTCACATCGGGTGTTTATGGCCTTAAATGAAAAGCCCAACGCCACCGCCATCTTATGCGGAGGCACCTATCGGGCGAAGAGCGATGCCTTCTACGATACCAGTAACCCTTCAGCGCTGGATTCGCTCAATCCGCGTAAAGTGTTTATCTCCGCCAGCGGCGTTCACGAACATTTTGGCGTCAGCTGGTTTAATCCCGACGACCTCGCCACCAAACGTCAAGCGATGGATCGCGGCCTGCGGAAAATCCTGCTCGCCCGCTACGCGCTGTTCGACGATGTTGCGCCTGCCAGTATTGCGCCGCTGCCAGCCTTTGATGTGCTGATAAGCGATCGCCCATTACCGGCAGACTATGCCGCGCACTGCCGGAACGGGTCGGTAAAAGTCATCACCCCGGACTCTGAAAGCGAATAACTTAGCGCCATCCCGCCAGACGTAGATTGTTGCAGCCCGTCTGGACATGGACAGCGCAAAAACCGCCACGTACACGCAGTACGTGAGGATTTGGAGCACTGCCCAGAGCCAGGATGGCAAATCAAATCGCCTGACGGGACAGGCTCTTACTCAAAGAAGACGGCAATTTTATTAAACATGGAAGGATCGGACTGGTTACGCGCCACCTTCTCCACGTCTTCCAGTTTTTCAATCTGGCTGATCATCTGCCCCAGCCGCTGGTCATCGTTCACCAAGAGCCAGATGCGGCTGTGGTTGCTGTTCTGAATCGGCAAGCAAAGAATGCCTTCGACGTTAAACGCGCGGCGGGCAAACAGGCCACAGACGTGGGTCATCACCCCCGGATGGTTGCGGACGGTGAGTTCCAGAATAACGTTGTCATGAGTCTGCTGTTGCATGGTTTATTCCCCCACCATTTCTGTATTTGCCGCTCCCGGCGGAACCATCGGATAGACTTTCTCTTCCGCATCAATGCGCACATGAATCAGCGCCGGACCGGGACGATCGATGATCGCCTGCAGCGCTGCCTGCGGATCGGCTTCGTGATTTAAATCGCAGGTTTGCAGGCCAAAGCCGGCGGCAATCTGCATAAAGTTAATCATTCCGGGATAGGTCGCGGCAAATACCCCCTGCTGATAAAACAGGCTCTGCTGCTGATAGACCAGCCCCAGCGCTTCGTTATTCATCAGGATGATTTTCACATCCAGCTGGTTTTCCGCCGCGGTGGCCATCTCCTGGATGTTCATCATCAGGCTGCCGTCGCCGGAAAAGCAGATGACTTTGCGCTGTGGATTAGCCAGCGCCGCACCGACCGCTGCCGGCAGACCGAATCCCATGGTTCCCAGCCCACCGGAAGTCAGCCATTGACGCGGGCGATTCAGCGGATACGCCTGGGCGACCCACATCTGATGCTGACCGACGTCGGTGGTGACGATCGCCTCATCGTTAACGCAGGCGGCAACGGCGTTGATCAGGCCATAATGGGTGAGCGGGTCGCTCTCGTGCGGAATCGGGGAAGGGAACTCGCGCTGCAGATCCGCCACCAGCTGGCGCCACTCGTCGCGCGGCTGGGCGGCGACCTGCGGCGTCAGCTGCGCCAGAACATCGGCCACATCCCCTTGAATCGCCACGTGCGGTTGCTTAATTTTACCCAGCTCGGAACGGTCGATATCGACGTGAATAATTTTCGCATTCGGGCAGAACTGCTCGGTTTTGCCAATCGCCCGGTCATCAAAACGCGCGCCTAAAACAATCAGTAAATCCGCTTCCTGCAGAATAAAGTTGGTGCTACGCGCGCCGTGCATCCCCAGCATGCCCAGCGACAGCGGATGCGCCTTCGGCAGCATCCCCAGCGCCATCAGGGTCATGGTGGTAGGCAGGTTCGCTTTTTCCGCCAGCGCACGCACCTGCTCAGGAGCATTAATCACCCCGCCGCCCAGATAAAGTACCGGGCGTTTAGCCGCATTGATCATCGCCGCCGCATCGTGGACGCTGGCGCGGTCAAATGTCGGCGGCGCGGTGCGCATGCCCGGCTCCGGTAACACCTCCAGCTCGATGGTCGCCGCCTGCACATCCTTAGGAATATCTATCCACACCGGGCCCGGGCGGCCGGACTGAGCAATGCGGAAAGCGTCGCTCATCACCTGCGGCAGTTCGGCAATATCGCGGACCAGGTAGTTATGTTTAGTGATGGGGATAGAGATACCGTAGGTGTCGACTTCCTGGAACGCGTCGGTCCCGATCATCGATGCCGGAACCTGGCCGGTAATGCACACCAGTGGAATCGAGTCCAGACGCGCATCGGCGATGGCGGTGATCAGGTTGGTGGCGCCCGGGCCGCTACAGGCCATACAGACCGCCGGTTTGCCCTCAGTACGCGCCATCCCCTGAGCGATAAAGCCCGCCCCCTGCTCGTGACGCGCCAGAACGTGGCGAATCTGCGTGCTTTGGCTTAATGCGTCATAGATGGGAAGGATTGAGCCGCCCGGGATGCCCGCAACGGTGGTGATCCCCTGGCGTTCCAGTAAATGAATAACTAACTGCGCGCCGGTAAAGCGCATTTTTTCTGCTGTTGTGCCCGAACTTGCCATGCTCCAGTCCTTTTATTTTGAGCCGACTTACCGGGCGAGTGTCGAAAAAAAACCCCGCCCGGTTTGCGCCGGCGGGGTTTGGAATCGTGTTGTTCCGGACCCTACGGCGCGTTGCCGACGACGACCACCACAGACACGACGACCACCGCGGCAGGCGCGGTTTTTAGTAGGGTCGAAGTCAGAGTGGCAGCGTTCATTAGGGACCTGTTGTGTCGAAAATTTAACTGAATTTATACAAACACAGCTGCCGCGATTAAACAACGGATTTATTTTCATCCACGAGGATTTGTGTGAAGGATCACAATTTCTGAGCGGTCGAAAAAACAAAAAACCCCGCCGGAGCGAGGTTTTTCTCAGCATTTTACGGCTGGTAACCGCAAGTACACTGTATTACGTCAACGCTGAAAGTATACGCGCGCGCGGACGTTCACGCAATTTTCACCCCGGTTTTTGCCAAAGTAGAGTATGGATGGCGAGCGCCATTTTGTCGAGAAAATACTGTTTATATATACAGTATTTGTTTATACTGAAAATGTACGCGTTGTGTCATTCGGGGCCGCATGTATCACCGGCGCAATAAAGTCCTGGCTGAAACGGGTGGTGCCGTCAGCGCCTTAACCCCGAGAGAGAGCACACTGTGTTACGTCAACAAATACGCTAATGCCTGTCAGCCACGGCAACGTGTCCCGGCAGGCGGCGTATACCCTGGCTGGCAACAGGCGGCGGAAAGGTACGCCAGCCGGTCGTGCTCCTGTACCAGAGGAGACGCGTATGGGTGCCGTGGATATTGTTGTTCTTATCCTGAAACTCATGGTTGCCGTGTTGCAACTGCTTGATGCCGTCCTGAAACAGTTACGCTGATTCAGGTTCAAGTCGCACCTGGGAGGGGCGGGAAACCGCCCCTCTACAGGCGGTTCCCATTAACATTGTGCTGACTTACTGGAGAAACTCATGCCACCGCTGTTGATTGCCGCCACCACGCCCGACGACCCCGGGTTTATTGCTTTGCGCAGTGAAAGCCTCGCCCAACATTTCAATATGCTGCGCCGCCTGGCGGAGAACTGGCAAAGCGGCAAAAACCGCTTTAGCGCGCCTGGGGAAAAACTGCTGGGCGCCTTTGTCGCCGGGCAGCTGGTGGGGGTTTGCGGGCTGAATATTGACCCCTTCAGCCCGCAGCTGCGAGCCGGGCGCATCCGCCATTTATATATCAGCGACGCCTTCCGGCGGCAGAATATCGGCCAGCAGCTGCTGGTGGCAGTCATCACCCACTCCGGCACCTGGTTTGATTTTCTCAACACCCACGCGCCACCGTCGGCGTGGCCGTTTTATGAATCGCTTGGGTTTCGCCCGGTTTATGATGAGCCGCGGGTCACTCATCGCCTGTTCTGCTCGCTTTAAGCGCGGCTGGTCGGGTGATAACCCCCGTGTTACAGTGCCAGGACCCGCTCACTCACCCGCACACCTGCCATGACGATAACCGTTTTCTGCGTTCTGCTGTTCGCCGCCCTGCTGCATGCCAGCTGGAATGCTATCGTCAAAGCAAGTGGAGATAAGCTGTACGCGGCGATTGGCGTGAGCGGCTCTGCCGCGCTTATCGCCCTGGCGGCCTTGCCTTTCGCACCGCAGCCCTCCCTGGCCAGCGTGCCGTATCTGGCGCTTTCCAGCGCATTGCAGGTGGTGTACACCGTTCTGGTCGCCAAAACCTACCAGGTCTCCGACATGAGCCAGACCTATCCATTGATGCGCGGCACCGCGCCGCTGCTGGTGGCGGTGATTAGCGTCGCGTTCCTCGGCGACACGCTGTCGCCGCTGGCATGGACGGGGATTGGCGTAATCTGTCTGGCGATCCTCGCCATGGCCTGCAACGGCCGGACCCGCTCCGGCTACGGCATCACCCTCGCGCTGATCAACGCCTGTTTTATCGCCGGCTATACGTTGGTTGATGGTACCGGCGTGCGGTTGTCGGATACGGCGCTGGGCTACACGCTGTGGTCCTTTTTGATGAACGGCTGCTGTCTGCTGAGCTGGTCGATGGTCGCTCGTCGCCAGCAAGCCAGCCGCTACCTGCGTCAGCACTGGAAAAAAGGCGCGATCGGCGGCCTGAGTACCATGGGATCATACGGTCTGGCGCTGTGGGCGATGACCCAGGCGCCGCTGGCGGTGGTGGCCGCGCTGCGAGAAACCTCGATTTTATTCGGCGCCGTCATCGCGTTCGTGCTGCTCAAAGAGAAGCTTATCGCCCTGCGAATCGTCGCCGCCTGCGGCATTGCGGCGGGGGCTATCCTGCTGCGTCTGTCCTGACGCAGAATGGCAACATTTGTTGCCGATTATTGTTTACAAAACCTGCCTGAAATTCCTCTCCAGTCATCGCCATATAGTTGTGCTGTCATTTCTATGTGGTAGATTCCTCCATCGTTTACGGGATGTGCCAGTCACATATTCTTCATTTATATCTACTCACGAAGTATTCATCGACATGAAACGGCATAAGAACTTCACTTTGTTGTTGATGCTGGTACTGCTGGTGGCCGTCGGCCAGATGGCGCAGACCATTTATATCCCGGCGATCGCCGATATGGCTATTTCGCTGAACGCCCGCGAAGGGGCCGTGCAGAGCGTCATGGCGGCTTATTTGCTGACCTATGGCGTCTCTCAGCTCTTTTATGGCCCGCTGTCCGACCGCACCGGAAGACGGCCGGTGATCCTCATCGGGATGTCTATCTTTATGCTGGCGACGCTGGTGGCTATCACCACCCACAGCCTGACGGTGCTGATTATCGCCAGCGCCATCCAGGGCATGGGAACCGGCGTCGGCGGAGTCATGGCGCGCACGCTGCCGCGCGATCTGTATGAAGGCTCCCAGCTCAGACATGCCAACAGCCTGTTAAATATGGGTATTTTGGTCAGCCCGCTGCTGGCACCGCTGCTTGGCGGTATCCTCAATACGCTGTGGAGCTGGCGTGCCTGCTACGCTTTCCTGCTGATTTTGTGCGCGGGCGTGACCTTTAGCATGGTGCGCTGGATGCCAGAAACCCGTCCGGCTGGCGCACCGCGCTCCCGGCTGGCGACCAGTTACAAAACGCTTTTCGGCAATACCGCGTTCAACTGTTATCTGCTGATGCTGATTGGCGGCCTCGCCGGAATCGCCGTATTCGAAGCCTGTTCCGGCGTGCTGATGGGCGCCGTGCTGGATCTAAGCAGCATGGCGGTGAGTATTCTGTTTATTCTGCCCATCCCGGCGGCTTTTTTCGGTGCCTGGTTTGCCGGACGCCCGCATAAACGCTTCTCAACCCTGATGTGGCAATCGGTGATTTGCTGCCTGCTGGCGGGCATCATGATGTGGATCCCAGGCCTGATGGGCGTGATGACCGTCTGGACGCTGCTGGTGCCCGCGGCGCTGTTTTTCTTTGGCGCCGGCATGCTGTTCCCGCTAGCGACCAGCGGCGCGATGGAACCCTTCCCGTTCCTTGCCGGCACGGCAGGCGCGCTGGTGGGCGGCCTGCAAAACATCGGCTCCGGCGTCCTGGCCTGGCTCTCGGCGCTGATGCCGCAGACCGGTCAAAGCAGCCTCGGGTTATTGATGATGCTCATGGGCCTGCTGATTCTGCTGTGCTGGCTGCCGCTGGCTTCGCGTTTCAGCCGCCACCAGCAGCCGGTTTAGCGCCCGGCGCCTTCCCCGGATGGCGGCATATCTACCTTACCGGGCTACCGTCCGTAGCCCCGGTTAGCGTAGCGCAACCGGGGGTCTCAGCGCACCAGGCTTTGCAGCCAGTGAATAAACGCGTCGATTTTCGGCCACTGGCGCCCCGCTAACGTCGTCACATAGTAGTGCTGGTGGCATTTCAACGTCATCTCGCCAAAGGGCGCAATCAGTTCTCCGCTCGCCAGGCGCTTTTGTACCAGCCGTTTACGCCCCATCGCCACGCCAACATGGTTCATCGCGGCAATCACCGCCAAATCTGAACGATCGAAGCCAATGCCCGACGATTGCGGCAAATTAACCCCAAAGTGCTGCGCCCAGCTAAACCATTCGTCGGTGCCGGAATCATTGCTCCAGGCCTGGCGATCGTGCAGCAGGGTGCAATGCTGCAGATTATCGGGGTTTTGCTGGAGCTGATGCTGCCGGGCATAGTCCGCCGTGCAAACCGGTACGATCGCTTCATCCATCAGATAATGGTGGGTTAATTGTGATGAAGGCAGATCGTCGAAATAGAGCGCCAGATCGATGCCCGCCCGCTGCATATTCACATTATCGTTGCCGGTCAGGACGGTAAGCGATATCGACGGATAGCGGCGGGTAAAGTCGCCGAGCGCCGGTACCAGCCAGCACTGGGCTATCGACGGGCGTGAGTAGACGGTCAGCGTACCTGACAGTTCCTGATTTTTGATATCCAGAATCTCCTGGTTCAGGCTGTCCAGCGAGGATTTCAGCGCCCAGAACACCCGCCGCCCCTCATGGGTTAACTCCACTTTCCGATGAGAGCGCACAAAAAGCTGAATACCCAGCTCTTCCTCCAGCTGATTCATCCGGTGGCTCACTGCGCTGGGAGTCAGCGATAGCTCTTCCGCCGCCAGGGCGAAAGATTCATGGCGCGCAGCGACCTCAAAGGTATACAGCTTTGACAGTTGCCAGCCGTTGAGCAGCCGGTTACCTATCTCTTTAGCGACATCCATCGTTCGATTCCCCTGATTGTTTAGCGCTGATTGTAAGAAAAATGGTTGCCCTGCGTGGGTTTAAAGATGAAAAAAAGTGACTCATGGCGCAAATAAAAGACAATTTTAGACATTAATCACCACTTTGATTCAATCTAATTCACCTGAAGCGCTATTTATATCGTTTGTCAGCCGATGACGTTTTTCTGTTCAATGACCCCATCTAATTTACGGGCGAGGTGGGGTATGGAGTCTCAGATTTGGGTTGTGAGCACGTTATTAATCAGCATCGTGTTGATTGTTTTGACTATCGTAAAACTGAAATTTCACCCCTTTCTGGCGCTGCTGTTAGCCAGTTTCTTCGTCGGCGCTATGATGGGGATGAGCCCGCTGGACATGGTCAACGCCATTGAAAATGGCATCGGGGGAACCCTCGGTTTCCTGGCGGCGGTGATCGGCCTCGGCACCATTCTTGGCAAAATGATGGAGATCTCAGGCGCCGCCGAACGTATCGGCCTGACGCTTCAGCGCTGCCGCTGGCTGTCGGTCGATGTGATCATGGTGCTGGTTGGCCTGATTTGCGGGATTACGCTGTTTGTCGAAGTCGGCGTCGTGCTGCTGATCCCACTGGCCTTTTCCATCGCTAAAAAGACCCATACCTCCCTGCTAAAGCTGGCGATTCCGCTGTGCACCGCGTTAATGGCCGTGCACTGCGTCGTCCCGCCGCACCCGGCCGCGCTGTTCGTCGCCAATAAGCTGGGCGCCGATATCGGTAGCGTGATTGTCTACGGTTTGCTGGTTGGGCTGATGGCCTCGCTGGTTGGCGGCCCGCTGTTCCTGAAGCTGCTGGGCAACCGCCTGCCGTTCAAAGCGGTTCCTGTTGAGTTTGCCAATCTGGAAGTTCGTCAAGAAGAGACGCTGCCGTCGCTCGGCGCTACGCTACTGACCATTTTGCTGCCGATCGCGCTGATGCTGGTGAAAACCATCGCCGAGCTGAATATGGCTAAAACCGGCACGCTGTATATGTTGCTGGAGTTTATCGGCAACCCGATTACCGCCATGTTTATCGCCGTCTTCGTGGCCTACTACGTCCTCGGCATCCGGCAGAATATGGGGATGGCTACGCTGCTGAGCCATACCGAAAAGGGCTTTGGCTCCATTGCCAATATCCTGCTGATTATCGGCGCAGGCGGCGCGTTCAACGCGGTCCTGAAAACCAGCGGCCTGGCCGATTCACTGGCGGTGATTCTGTCCGGCATGCATATGCACCCGATTCTGCTGGCCTGGCTGGTGGCGCTGATTCTGCATGCGGCGGTCGGTTCTGCCACCGTCGCCATGATGGGGGCTACGGCCATCGTGGCGCCGATGCTGCCGCTCTACCCTGGCGTTAGCCCGGAGATCATCGCCATTGCCATTGGTTCCGGCGCAATTGGCTGCACAATCGTTACCGATTCCCTGTTCTGGCTGGTTAAACAATACTGCGGTGCGAGCCTGAGCGAGACGTTCAAATACTATACAACGGCTACATTTATCGCATCCTTACTTGCACTAGCCTGCACATTCCTGCTTTCTTTCATCATCTGAGCGCAAAGAGACGTAATATGAAAAACGCTGACATGACCACTTTACTTGCCCGGTTCCCTCTGCTGAAGGATCTGGTTGCCCTGAAAGAAACCACCTGGTTTAACCCGGCAACCACTTCGCTGGCGGAAGGTTTACCCTACGTTGGCCTGACGGCTGACGATGTTCAGGAGGCCCGCGCCCGCCTTGAGCGTTTTGCGCCGTATCTGGCGCAGGCATTCCCGGAAACCGCCGCCACCGGGGGGATTATTGAATCCGGGCTGGTCGCTATCCCGGCAATGAAAGCACGGCTGGAGCAGGCTTTTATCCAGCCCATTTACGGCGATCTGCTGCTGAAAAAAGACAGTCATCTGCCGATTTCCGGCTCCATCAAGGCCCGCGGCGGTATTTACGAGGTGCTGACCCACGCCGAAAAGCTGGCGCTGGAAGCGGGGTTACTTGCCACCGAAGATGACTATCGCAAGCTGCTGACCCCGGAATTTAAGCAGTTCTTTAGCCAGTACAGCATCGCCGTCGGTTCCACCGGCAACCTGGGGATGTCAATTGGCATCATGAGCGCATGTATCGGTTTTAACGTCACCGTGCATATGTCTGCCGATGCCCGGGCATGGAAAAAAGCGAAGCTGCGCAGCCACGGCGTAACGGTGGTTGAATACGAACAGGATTACGGCGTCGCGGTCGAACAGGGGCGTAAAGCCGCCGAAGCGGACCCCAACTGCTTCTTTATCGATGATGAGAACTCACGCACGCTGTTCCTCGGCTACGCCGTCGCAGGCGAGCGCCTGAAAGCGCAGTTTGCCCACCAGGGACGCGTGGTCGATGCCGACCATCCGCTGTTTGTCTATCTGCCGTGCGGCGTCGGCGGCGGTCCTGGCGGGGTCGCGTTTGGCCTGAAGCTGGCTTTCGGCGACCATGTACACTGTTTCTTCGCTGAACCCACGCACTCTCCTTGTATGTTGCTCGGCGTCCATACCGGCCTGCATGATGAAATTTCGGTCCAGGATCTGGGTATTGATAACCTCACTGCCGCCGACGGCCTGGCGGTGGGTCGGGCTTCCGGGTTTGTCGGCAGGGCCATGGAGCGCCTGCTGGATGGCTTCTATACCCTCAGCGACCAGACGATGTACGACATGCTAGGCTGGCTGGCGCAAGCGGAAAATATCCGCCTGGAGCCATCCGCGCTAGCCGGTATGGCCGGACCACAGCGCGTTTGCGCCAGCAAGACATATCAGCAGATGCACGGCTTCACGCCCCGCCAGATGGGCAACGCCACGCATCTGGTCTGGGCGACCGGCGGCAGCATGGTACCGGAAGAAGAGATGGTGCAGTACCTGGCGAAAGGGCGTTAATACCACGGGCTCAACGGCGGATGATAAGCCGTTGGGCCCTTTCCGCTATATCACATTCTGCAAAAATAACGCGATCTGCCGCAGGTGCGTGGCCGCAAACATCAGCGACAGCGAAAGGACGGCGACAGCAATGAAAAACTTGTCACGTATCGCCTGCGGCTGAACAAAATCACTCTCGTCCACATCCATCAGCTTACGGCGCCGCGTGTAGCCCCAGAGCACAATAGCCACTATCGCCAGTACGCCAATCGATAGCCAGAACAGCGTCCCTGCGCTATGCCAGTTATGTTTTATCGCCAACGCCATCAGCGCCGCGTAGCCCAGCAACGTGCGAAGCCAGGCCAGCGATGTCCGTTCCGGCTGCAGCCCAGGATCGCTCTCCCGCCGTGCCCGGCGCTTATCCGCCATACAGAACCAGGCCCATCACCACTACCACCACTATCATCAGCAACAGACTGATCGCCAGCAGCGTTCTGGTGTAGGGCAGATCCTGCTTCAGGCGCATCGCTTTTTCGTTACTCAGCCAGCGCAGGTAGCCATAAATCGCCAGGCCGCCGGCAAACAGACACAGCAGCAGCGCCAGCACTTCGCGAATCAGCGGTGTGGCAAAATCCGGCGCCAGCTGATCTAAGCCGACCCCGGCGGCAAGAAAGCCTAATGCCGTGCGGATCCACGCCAGAAAAGTGCGTTCGTTGGCCAGCGAGAAGCGGTAATCCGGCGCTTCGCCGACGCGGGAAATTTTCATCAGGGTTCCTTGTTCGTAGCGCGGGCAGGCTTCAGCATAGCGTAATTTGTGACGAACAGGAGAGCAGCGAAAGAACCGGCACCCGATGGATGCCGGCTAAGGTGAGGATTAATGCAGTTCCGGCCAGTACTCTTTGTTGGCCTCAATCAGGTCGTCAAGAATCGCTTTCGCGACGGATGCGCTCGGCACGGTTTTCGACAGCGTAATCGCCTGCCACAGCTTGTGATAAGAACGATGTTCCCAGGCATCCACCACCAGTTTCTCTACCGCCACCTGCTGGCTCATCATCCCTTTCTGGAAGTTCGGAATATCGCCGACCGTCAGCGGTTCCGGCCCGTTATGGCCGACCAGGCACGGAATTTCCACCATCGCATCGGCATCAAAATTATGGATAGCGCCATTGTTCGGTACGATCAGCAGCATGCGCTCCTGGGTGTTGAAGGCAATGGCGGCCGCCAGATCCACGATGTATGAAGCGTGTTCGTCGATCTCCAGATCGCCGGCGGAAGATTGACCCGCGGCAATAATTGCCCGACAGGCGCTAAAGACATTTTTCTCGCGGTGATCCATCACCTCGTTAGCGCGGGTACGCGCCGGGTTGGAGTGCTCGACGACGTAATCCGGGAACAGGTAATACTTCAGGTAGGTATTCGGCATGGTATCCGGATCCAGCGCCTGCACATCTTTCGCTTTGGCGAAGGTATCGTTCCAGCTGGCCTCGGTATGCGGATCGTTGGAAGGCGGCACATAACCATATTTCGCCACATGTTCGCGCAGTTTCGGCATCAGATCATTGCCCTGCAGATCTTCAATCGACGTCCACCAGCCGAAGTGGTTCAGCCCGTAATAGCGCACCCGCATCTGTTTACGATCTTTGAGGCCGACAATTTGCGCCATGCGCCCTTCAATGCCGATCGGCATATCGCAGATATTGAGGATTTTCGCATTCGGACGCAGGCGACGCGTGGCTTCCGCGACGATGGCCGCCGGGTTGGAGTAGTTCAGCATCCAGGCGTTCGGCGAATATTTTTCCATATAGTCCACCAGCTCGAGCACGCCGCCGATAGAGCGCATGCCGTAGGCGATCCCGCCAGGCCCGCAGGTTTCCTGGCCCAGCACGCCGTGGCGCAGCGGGATTTTTTCATCTTTTTCACGCATCGGATATTTGCCAACACGGATATGCGCCATCACAAAATCCACATCGGTAAAGGCCGCCTGCGGGTCGGTGGTATAGCTGAACTCAATTTCCGGCGCCTGCTCTTTAAGAATCACTTTACACGCTTCGGCGATGGTCTCCTGACGCGCGCCGTCGTTGTCATAAAATTTCAGTGCGCGCAGCGGGAAACGGTCCTGGTTTGCTAACAACATCAATACGATACCTGGTGTGAATGTACTGCCGCCGCCTGCGATAACAACTGAGAATTTTTTCATGATACTGCCTCCGTCATGGTGGTTTGTTCGGTCTGTAGAGAATTTTTCATCAGGGATTCCAGCTGGTCGCGAACCTGGGGAACATGCAGGCCGACGATGACCTGAATCCCGTTGCCGCGGCGCACCACCCCGTGAGCGCCCAGCGCTTTAAAGACGTCGTCGCTTTGTGTTTTCGCCATATCGATTAGCGTGATACGAAGTCGGGTGGCGCAGTTGTTGACGCATTCGATATTGCTTGCGCCGCCCAGCGCCTGCAGAAAGCCAGCGGCCTGACCCGAGTTGGATACCGCGGCGCCCGCCGCACTTGTCTTGCCACGAGCGGCCTGGTAATCCGCCTTGCTGTAGAGTTTGATTTCACTCGCTTCGCGGCCCGGCGTCTTCAGATTGAAATGCACTATCAGGGCGCGGAAGATAACGAAGTAGATAGCGGTGAAGCACACTCCGATGCCTATCTGGATGAACATCATCGAGGCATGGTTGTGAAACATCGGGATCCAGTTTTGCGGCAGGAACTGGTCAAGCAGACCACCGCCGAAGTTGCCGACGACCCCGCACATATACATCACCGTCGCCATCGTGGCCGCCAGCACCGCGTGCACGGCAAACAGCAGCGGCGAGATAAACAGGAAGGTGAATTCCAGCGGTTCGGTAATCCCCACCAGCATGGCGGTCAGCGTCGCCGGAATCAGCAATCCGGCCACTTTGACGCGGTTTTCCGGCGCGGCGGTGAAATAGAGCGCCAGCGCAATCCCGACCGAGCCAAAGACCTTGGCGTTGCCGTGCAGGGCGAAACCGCCTTCCGGGAACAGGGCTTTCAGCGGTTCGGTACTCTGGCTGAACTCCTGCAGATGCTGTGCCCAGTAGACCTGGAGACCGCCTTCCACCACCGCCGGGCCAAAAATAAACGGTCCGTAGACAAAGTGATGCAGGCCGGTGGGAATCAGAATGCGCTCAAGGAAAATATAGACCCAGACCCCTAACGCCCCGGCAGAGCGTAAAAAAGCCTGCAGCGATTCAATGCCCATCTGCACCTTTGGCCACCCCAGCAGCGTTAACCAGGCGCAGGGGATCATCACCAGGAAGGCAACGATAACGACAAATGAAGAGCCCTGGAAAATACCGAGGAACACCGGCAGCGGTTTATCAAAATAGCGGTTATGCAGGGCGGTGACGATCCCGGAAATCACGATCGCGCCGATGATACTGGTATCCAGCGTTTTAATGCCGGCAATCATCGTCAGGCCGCTGCCGGCCGTGGGATCGGCAGAAAAATCGACGCCGAAAAAATGGCCCCAGGTCATCCCCATGGCGTTGATGAAGTAGTTCCACGTCAGGAAACTCACCAGCACGGCAAGGCAAGCTCGCCCCTGCGCCTGCTTCGCGAGGCCAATCGGTAAGCCGACGGCGAAAATCAGCGGCATGTTACGAAATACCGTCCAGCCGCCTTCTTCAATAATGTGAACAATCTGAGCAAATAAGCTATCGGGTGCAGTGAGCGCTTCGCCGACAAACATCGGGTTGCGCAGCATAATGGCAATACCCACCACGATCCCGGCGAAAGGAAACAGTAAAACCGGGGTAAACATGGCGCCGCCAAAGCGTTGTATTTGACTGAGCATTTTAAAATCCTCATTTAACAACCAGTAGGGTAAGAGGCCTTATTTGTCATGAGTATCGGCCTACAGCGAGAATAGGAATTTACCCGTCCGACAACATGCGATGGCGTTACGATCCGTGATCGCTTTCATGGTTTTAATTCCGCCAATGCTGTCTACTTTTTTAATTAAAAGTAGACATCAGGAATGACGCGGATTAAAACATCAGAATGAATAAATCATATCTTTATCTATTTAATCGTTTTATTTGCAATACACATCGTTAACCGTCCCGTTTAAAAAGTGAAACAGAGGTCTACTGGTGATCTATAAATCTATCGCGGACAGATTGCGCCTGCGGCTGAATTCTTCCGATTTCAATATCGGTAGCCCGCTGCCGGGAGAGAAAAAGCTGGCAGAAGAGTTCGGCGTGGCGCGGATGACAATCCGCAAAGCTATCGAGCTGCTGATTAGCTGGGGGCTGGTGGTTCGCCGCCACGGATCCGGCACCTTTGTCGCCCGCAAAGATGTGCATCACGAGACCACTAACCTCACCGGTCTGGCGGAAGTGTTACGCAAGCAGGGTAAAGAGGTGGTGAGCGAGGTGCTGGTATTCGAAGTCATGCCGGCGCCGCCGGCCATCGCCAGCCAGCTACGGATACAGATTAATGAACGGATCTACTTCTCGCGCCGGGTGCGTTACGTGGACGGCAAACCCCTGATGCTGGAAGACAGCTATATGCCGGTCAAACTGTTCCGTAACCTGTCGCTGGCGCATATGGAAGGGTCAAAATTCGATTACATTGAGAAAGAGTGCGGGATAACCATTAGCGGTAACTATGAAAGCCTGACGCCGGTACTGGCGGACAAGCAGCTGGCCCGGTCGATGAATGTCCCGGAACAGACGCCGCTGCTGCGGATTACTTCGCTTTCCTACAGCGACAGCGGTGAGTTTCTGAACTATTCGGTGATGTTCCGCAATGCCAGTGAATACCAGGTGGACTACCATCTGCGGCGCGTCCACCTGGAGACGCCGTTAACTCATTCCCCAGAACAACACGGCCAGTAGCTGCGGCGTAATGATGCGCAAAAACATCACCAGCGGATAAACCGTGGCATACGAGAGCGCCGCGGCTCCGCTGGTGGCATGCAGGTTGTTGGCGAAAGCCAGCGCCGGAGGGTCGGTCATCGACCCGGCCAGCATGCCGCACAGGGTCAGGTAGTTCATCTTCATCAGCAGTCGTGCCAGAATGCCCGCCGTTAGCAGCGGAATCGCGGTAATAAAAATGCCGTAGGCAATCCAGCTCAGCCCGTCGCCTGCGGTCAGCGTGACGACAAAATCACCGCCGGACTTCAGCCCGACGACCGCCAGGAAGAGCACAATCCCCAGCTCACGGAGCGCAAGGTTGGCGCTCGGCGGCATAAACCAGTAGAGCTTGCCGATACTGCCGATTCGCCCGAGGATCAGCGCCATAATCAGCGGCCCACCGGCGAGCCCCAGCTTTAACGCCACCGGGAAACCGGGAACAAACAGCGGAATAGAGCCCAGTAAAACCCCGAGGCCAATGCCGATAAATACCGGCAGCATCTGTACCTGCTGCAATTTTTGCTGGGCGTTGCCCAGTTCGGCGGCCACCGCATCAATGGCTTCCGGGCGGCCAACCAGGTTAAGAATATCGCCGAACTGCAGGCTGGCATGGCTGCTGGCCACCAGCTCAACCCCGGCGCGATTAAGCCGCGAGATAACCACGTCATAGCGCTGTTTAAAATGCAGGTCGCGGATCCGCTTACCCAGCACCTTCTCATTGGTGACCACCACCCGCTCAACTTTCAAATCCGTGCCGCGGGTTGAAAGCGAAGTAGCAACTTCCTTGCCGATAACCAGCTGCGCGTTGTGCAAATCCTCCGGGCGCCCGACCAGGTGCAGGAGGTCGCCGGTTTGAATTAAGGTCCCCGGTGCCGGCACCATCAGCAGATCGTCACGTTTGAGACGGGAGCAAATCAGCTTATCGCTGTTGAGCATCGGCACGTCCTGAATCGCCATATTGTTCAGGTTCGGGTTTTCAACCCGGACGTTAATCGTTTGCAGAACCGCGTGCCCGTTCCCGCTGCTCTCATCAAACTGCTGGGCCTCTTTTTCGACGTTAACGCGAAAGAACAGACGCATCAGCCACATGGTCAGCAAGATGCCGCAAATACCAAACGGATAGGCCATGGCATAGCTCATCCCCATCTGATCGACCACATCAAACGGTACGCCGAGATCGCGCAGGATTTGCTGCCCGGCCCCCAGCGCCGGCGTATTCGTGACTGCGCCGGAGAAAATACCGAGCACCACCGGCAGCGGGATATCAAAGAGCTTATGCAGCACGGCGGTCACCAGCCCCCCAAGGATGACAATCAGGATGGCAAAGAGATTGAGCCGTAGCCCGGAGACGCGCAGGGAGGCGAAGAACCCCGGCCCCACCTGGATGCCGATGGTATAAACAAAGAGAATCAGGCCAAATTCCTGAATGAAATGCAGCATCGGGCTGCTAAGAGCGATACCCGCCTGGTCCACAAAGTGGCCCACAATAATGCCGCCAAACAGCACGCCGCCAATGCCAAACCCGACGCCGCGAATTTTGACATTGCCGATCCACAATCCGACTACCGCCACCAGCGCCAGAACGCTGACGGTCAATGCTATATCACTCATCGTCTGTTCCCTGTGAATAACATTATCAACACCATGGATTATGGCTTAAGCCTCCGGGCCTGTATGCAGCCTGGCGCACAATAATCGGCGGGTCATCGGAATGACGTATCGACCATGAGACCAGGTTTTCAGGTAAAAAAAAGCCCCGAAAATCGGGGCCTTGTATGCGAAGTCAGCTTAGCTGTCGAGCGCAGGACGCTCGCTGATGGCGATACGCTGCGGGATAACCGCTTCCGGTTCGTTGCGGGTTAAATCAATGTGCAGCAACCCGTTATTGAATGTGGCGCCGGAGACTTCCATATTTTCTGCCAGGGTAAAGCTCAGGCTAAAGGCCTGGCTGACTAACCCCTGGTGCAGCCATTTCGTCTCTTTGTCAGCCTGCTGCGGCGTACCTTTCACGCTCAGGCGCGTCCCTTCCAGCTGAATATCCAGATCTTCCTGACGGAAACCGGCCAGCGCAAGGGTAATGCGATAGTGGTTATCGTCGCTTTTTTCAATGTTATACGGCGGGAAGCCCTGGCTTTCGCTGGTGGTTTGCAGTGCATTGGCCAGTTTGTCAAAACCGATCCATTGACGCAGCAGTGGGGATAAATCGTCGTTACGCATAATGTATTTCTCCTTCTATGAAGCGAGTTGATCTCTGCAAATCCGGTGGATTCGCATCTGCTCCCTGACGGCAAGCAAGTTTGCAAGCGGGCCGCGTGGCGACCCGGATAAAATTAGTTAATTTCGATACGGCGCGGTTTGTCCGCTTGCGGGATCACGCGTTCCAGATCGATATACAGCAGGCCGTTGACCAGGTTTGCGCCGCGGATATGAATATTTTCCGCCAACTGGAATTTGCGCTCAAAATTGCGTTCCGCAATGCCCTGATAGAGATAGGTACGTTCTTTCTGCTCGGCTGCATGGGCGCCTTTGACGACCAGCAAATTATCCTGCGCGGTGATCTCCAGCTCGCTCTCGGCAAAACCGGCCACGGCAATAGCGATGCGGTAATGGTTTTCATCTACCAGCTCGACGTTATACGGAGGGTAGCCGCCATTACTCTGGCTCTGATTGCTTTCTAACAGATTAAAAAGGCGGTCAAAACCAATTGCAGAACGATACAGCGGAGAAAGATCGAAATTACGCATAGTAAAAAGCTCCTGAAGTCAGCGAGAATTTATGACCTTCCATCATGGACAGGTCGTTATTACCCGGAATACCCCGCAGGCGTATCTTCATCGGGTCACATTGCTAAAATGTGGCTCATTCCGTCATTTTCAAGCGCGAAAAACCTTTTTTTTTGCAGTTTCCTGCCGATAGCTTAGACTGGGTGGAAAGCACAAAAAGCAAAATACGATGCCTGCCACAGTGCAGTGCAATAACGCCAGGCATTCATGGAATGGCTCGATATAACCGATATGAAGGTTATCTCAATGCCCGAAACGACGATGGAAAAATGATGAAAAGCGGTCTGTTAAAGCTAATCCTGTTCAGCGGGATGGTAAGTTTGGGCGGTTGCTCCAGCGTGATGTCACATACCGGCGGAAAGGAAGGAACCTATCCGGGAACTCGCGCCAGCGCGGAAATGCTGGGTAGCAGTGATGCCAACTGGGGAACAAAATCCCTGGCCGCACTTGATATGCCCTTCACCGCGGTGATGGACACGCTGCTGCTGCCGTGGGATATGTTCCGTACCGACAGCTCGATAAAATCGCGCGTCGAGAAAAGTGAGAAAAGCTCGCTGGCGACCAACGCCGTGATTCCACCGGCGGCAATGCCAGCGCCCTGATCTAAACCCCGACGCCGGTTATCCACAGCTGGCGATAGCCATTCACATCTTGCATCCAGGCAAGGTGTTTCCCGTCCGGAGAAAACACCACGGCATCCGCCGAAGGCGGGTTTTCATGATCGGCAGTCAAAAATGTAATTTCACCGCTCCGGGCATGACAGATAGCCATGCGGTTATCCAGCACAAATCCCAGCCACTCCCCTGACGGGTGCCAGTTAAACGCCGATTGAATATCGTTAACATTGTGAGTCAGCTGCCGCAGATCGCGCCCCTGGGGGGAAATCAGCCATAGCTGCACCACACCCGCCTCGTCGCGCATCAGGAAGGCAATCTGCGTCGCCTGCGGGTTGGTCCGTACCCAGTGCCGCGGCGTATTGACCAGCCCCGGATAGCGTCGATGGTGAGTGAATGTTAAACGCCGCTGCATGACTCCGGCCGGCGGTGCTGGCATGGTGGTCTCCGTACCGGCCAGCGGCGCCTCGCCCTGTTGCTTCCAGCCCTGCTCGCTCTGCGGCAACGCCACAATAAACAGCTCAGGGATTCTGGCGCCATTGCTCGACAGCGTATCGCCGATAAATGCCAGCGCATGGTTCCCCACCCAACCCTCTTCGTATGCGCGGTTTATCTCATCGCTACCCGGCACCGGCGTCGGCGTTGTCCGGCTGACCAGAACGCTCCAGTGGCTGCCGCCATATTCACGCGGATGCTGCCCGTCCGGCGTGACCGGGCCATAAGGGGTCGCAACGCCGACGTTTCGCAGGTCAAGGGAGGCCGCGCGTTGGTGCAGGACATGATCGTTATAGGTAAAGCTGACGAACTGCCCGTTTGGGCTATAGACATGAACATGACTGCCGCCGCGCAGCGCGCCCGGCGTATACGGCGCGGTGATATCCATCGCATCAAGGTTGTGCGCCACGCCCTGGTATGTCACCACGCCGCGACGATGGTGGAAATCATACTGCCAGTTTTCATCCGGGTGTTCCGGACCGTGTATAAAGACGTATTTATCCATCGCAGGATGAACGGTCACCACGCCGACATGAGCCCCGTGTTGCGCAGCATAGAGAATTTCGACGGCCCCGGTTTGCACATTGACCCGTTCAATCGTCTTCCCGGTAAAGGAGGCGCCCGACGGACGGACGTCAAAGGCCAGCCACTGGCTGTCCGCAGTCCAGGTTTGCGTATTGGTTAGCTGATGATGGCGGGGAGCAAAGGTGACTTGTTTCATAGAGATACCCTGATGCGCAACGTTCGCATCAGGGTATAGCATCGGACAGAATTAACCTACACGTTTAACATCGCCCACCGGCAGGATACAGGACAGCGCGCCCGGCAATGCGACCGCGGCGATAAAGAGAAAACGGATGTGCGGATCGGCGTGCGATGAGGCAAAACACGGCCTGAGGGGTTCATGTTATGCATCATCAAAGCGGAGTCAGGCCCGAGAACACCGGGCCTGAAGAGCAGGTCAGGATAAAACGTACTTCTCAATCGCCCAGGCCACACCATCTTCAAGGTTCGATTTGGTAATGAAGTTAGCGGCTTCCTTCACCGTCGGAATCGCGTTATCCATCGCCACGCCAACGCCGGCAAACTCAATCATCGCAATGTCGTTTTCCTGATCGCCAATCGCCATGATCTCGTCCTGCCTGATATTCAACGCATCGGCCAGGGACTTCACGCCGGTCCCTTTATTGACGCGTTTATCGAGGATTTCGAGGAAGTACGGCGCGCTTTTCAGCACGGTGTACTTCTCTTTGACTTCCGCCGGAATACGGGCGATAGCCTGGTCAAGGATGACCGGCTCATCGATCATCATCACCTTCAGCAGCTGGATATTCGGGTCCATATTTTCGGCTTCGCAGAAAACCAGCGGAATCGTCGCCACGTAGGACTCATGCACCGTGTAGTAGCTCACATCGCGGTTCGCGGTATACAGCGTATTACGATCGAGAGCATGGAAGTGAGAGCCGACATCGCGGGAAAGTTGTTCGAGATAGCGGTAGTCATCATAGCTCAGCGCGGTTTGCGCCACGGTGCTGCCGTCGCTTGCTTTCTGCACTAATGCGCCGTTGTAGGTGATGCAGTAGTCTCCCGGCTGCTCCATATGCAGCTCTTTCAGATAGCTGTGCACACCGGCATACGGACGGCCGGTGGTGAGCACGACGTTGACGCCGCGCGTGCGCGCCGCAGCAATCGCGGTTTTAACCGCAGGAGAGATGGTATGGTCTGGCAGCAGCAGCGTACCGTCCATATCAATTGCAATCAGTTTAATAGCCATGAGATCCCCAGGTAAGATGAGTCCTGGGCCATGCTAACGCGATTCCGCTCAAAAAACAGCAACAGAAGCAGGGGAAAACGAGGATAGGATCGCAATAAGGGATTCCTCTTTTAGACCCGAGGAATCCCCGCATAGTGAAGCCAGGCGCCCTGTCCGGGCAACATATTCCGCAGCCCCGGCCAGCATCGCGCCACCGGGGAGCAGCGGATGAGCTTAGATATCGATATTCGCCGCTTTCAGGGCGTTTTCTTCGATAAAGGCGCGGCGCGGTTCCACGGCATCGCCCATCAGGGTGGTGAACAGCTGATCGGCAGCAATCGCATCCTTCACCGTCACGCGCAGCATACGACGGCTATCCGGATCCATGGTGGTTTCCCACAGCTGATCCGGGTTCATCTCGCCCAGCCCTTTATAGCGCTGGATAGCGAGGCCACGACGGGACTCTTTCACCAGCCAGTCCAGCGCCTGCTCGAAGCTGGCCACCGGCTGACGGCGTTCACCACGTTCGATAAACGCGTCATCTTCGATAAGCCCACGCAGTTTCTCGCCCAGCGTGCAAATACGACGATACTCGCCGCCGGTGACAAACTCGTGATCCAGCGGATAGTCGGTGTCCACGCCGTGGGTACGCACGCGGATAACCGGTTCGAACAGATGCAGCCCGGCATTTTCGTGAACATCGAATTTCCACAGGCTGCCGTGCTGCTCTTTCTCATTGAGATCGGTCACCAGCGCATTCACCCAGCGGGTTACGGTCTGCTCATCAGACAGATCGGCTTCGTTCAACGTCGGTTGGTAAACCAGCTCTTTCAGCAGCGCTTTCGGGAAGCGACGTTCCATGCGAACAATCATTTTCTGCGTCGCATTGAACTCAGCAACCAGTTTCTCTAACGATTCGCCCGCCAGGGCCGGAGCGCTGGCGTTGGTGTGCAGCGTTGCGCCATCCAGGGCTATCGAGATCTGGTATTGATCCATCGCTTCATCGTCTTTGATGTACTGTTCCTGCTTGCCTTTCTTCACTTTGTACAGCGGCGGCTGTGCAATGTAGACATGGCCACGTTCAACAATTTCCGGCATCTGACGGTAGAAGAAGGTCAACAGCAGGGTACGAATGTGCGAGCCGTCGACGTCCGCATCGGTCATGATGATGATGCTGTGATAACGCAGTTTATCCGGGTTGTACTCGTCGCGCCCGATGCCGCAGCCAAGCGCGGTAATCAGCGTCGCCACTTCCTGAGAAGAGAGCATTTTATCGAAGCGGGCTTTCTCGACGTTGAGGATTTTACCCTTCAGCGGCAGGATTGCCTGGTTCTTACGGTTACGGCCCTGTTTCGCAGAACCGCCCGCCGAGTCCCCTTCCACGAGGTACAGTTCGGAGAGCGCCGGGTCGCGTTCCTGGCAGTCTGCCAGTTTGCCCGGCAGGCCAGCCAGGTCCAGCGCGCCTTTACGGCGGGTCATTTCACGCGCACGACGCGCGGCTTCACGCGCACGGGCCGCATCAATAATTTTGCCGACCACGATTTTGGCGTCAGACGGGTTTTCCAGCAGATATTCATTCAGCAGTTCGTTCATCTGCTGCTCTACCGCCGATTTCACCTCAGAAGAGACCAACTTGTCTTTGGTCTGTGAGGAGAACTTGGGATCCGGAACCTTCACGGAAACTACGGCAATCAGACCTTCACGCGCATCGTCACCGGTGGCGCTGACCTTCGCTTTTTTGCTGTAGCCTTCTTTATCCATGTAGGCGTTCAGGGTACGGGTCATCGCGGCACGGAAACCGGCCAGGTGCGTACCGCCGTCGCGCTGGGGAATGTTGTTGGTAAAGCAGTAGATGTTTTCCTGGAAACCATCGTTCCACTGCAGTGCGACTTCCACGCCAATACCGTCTTTTTCGGTGGAGAAGTAGAAGATATTCGGGTGGATCGGCGTTTTGTTCTTGTTGAGATACTCAACGAACGCCTTGATGCCGCCTTCGTAGTGGAAATGGTCTTCTTTACCGTCACGCTTGTCGCGCAGGCGGATAGACACCCCGGAGTTGAGGAATGACAGCTCACGCAGGCGTTTTGCCAGGATTTCGTATTCGAATTCGATGACGTTAGTGAAGGTTTCATAGCTCGGCCAGAAACGCACCATGGTACCGGTTTTTTCGGTATCACCGGTTACGGCCAGCGGCGCCTGTGGTACGCCGTGGGCGTAGAGCTGGCGGTGAATCTTGTTGTCGCGCTGAATCACCAGCTCCAGTTTCTGTGACAGGGCGTTAACCACCGAGACGCCCACGCCGTGCAGACCACCGGAGACTTTATAGGAGTTATCATCAAATTTACCGCCTGCGTGCAGCACGGTCATGATGACTTCCGCTGCCGATACGCCCTCTTCCGGGTGAATACCTGTCGGAATACCGCGGCCATCATCCTGTACGGAGACGGAGTTATCGCTATGGATAGTGACAACGATGTCTTTACAGTAACCTGCGAGCGCTTCGTCGATAGCGTTATCCACAACCTCGAATACCATGTGGTGCAGACCGGTGCCGTCATCCGTGTCGCCGATATACATACCCGGGCGCTTACGCACCGCATCCAGCCCTTTCAGGACTTTGATACTGGAGGAGTCATAAGAATTCGACATCAACGTTTCTCGCTCATTTAAACTTAAGTTAATCCGTTATTTTACCCTTTTCCACGGTGAACATCTTCGAATTTTTGTCCGACATGTCCATTACGTGCTCAGCGCTGATTGCGCTGACGAAAACCTGCGACTGCGTGGCTTTTAAGCGGCTGGCAAGCAGCCCGCGCCGCGCGTCATCAAGTTCCGAGGCAAAATCATCTATCAGATACAGACAGCGTCTCCCGCTTTCGCGGGTTAAAAACTCCCCCTGCGCCAGTCGTAGCGCGCACATCAGGAGTTTAAGCTGCCCGCGTGACAAAGTATCTTCGACCGGCGCGCCATCGGCACGAATGCGGAAATCCGCTTTGTGCGGGCCGTGGGCGGTGTAGGTCAGCATGCGGTCACGCTCAAAGTTTCTCTCCAGCACTTCGGAATAATCCGTTTCTTTCTCCCAGCCGCGCTGGAAGGAGAAGGTCAGAGAGAACTCAGGTAAAAACTGTTTACAGGTATCCGCCATGTCTTCGACGATAGCGGCGCTATATTCGGCACGCCAGCGACTGATTTGTTCCGCCAGCGGAATCAGTTCCAGATCCCAGGGGCGTATCTGCGCATAGCGGCTGACCTGGCGCAGCGCGGCATTACGCTGCTTCAACAGGCGCTTCAGATTGCTCCAGGCGGTAAAGAATCCAGCTTCATTGTGAAAGCATCCCCAGTCGAGGAACGCTCTTCTGTATTTGGGGCCGCCGTTGAGTAATGTAAACCCCTCCGGTGTAATCAGCTGCATCGGCATCAGGTGCGCCAGCTCCGCCACTTTGTGGCCATCGGTGCCGTCAATACGCACCTTGCTGTCGCCCTGCTTGTCTTTGGTCAGACCGATGGAGGTCTCACGCTCTTCGCCCTGCAGACGCCCGTGCAGCACAAACGACTGCTGCTCGTGGCGAATCACCCGGCCAATTTGCAGGCTGCGAAACGCCCTACCGTGGCCGAGCGTATAAATGGCCTCCAGCACGCTGGTTTTGCCGCTGCCGTTAGCGCCAACCAGGAAATTAAAGCCGGGGGATAAAGCGAGATCCGCATTCTCAATGTTACGGAAATCTTTGATTAGCAGGCGCGTTAGTGACATATCCGGGGTTCTTCAGGCCAGGGCGTAATCGGCGCAGCCAGTTTCAACGCGGACTGCGCACAGACCCTGGAGCGTACACGAAGTACGTGACAGGGGCGAGCACAGCCCAGGTTGAAAATGGCAAGTAAGATAGCCCGATATTCTTTACAAGCGCATAGGCATGACAACGTAGGCGGCCGATTGTGACGCCGCATCCTCAATCTGCACGCTCGATACCGAATCGGTCAGCAAAATACGCACATTTTCGCACTTCAGCGCATTAAGCACATCCAGCACGTAGCTGACGTTAAAGCCGATTTCCATCTCGCTGCCGGAGTAAGAAACGTCGAGAATCTCTTCCGCTTCTTCCTGTTCCGGGTTATTGGCGGTGATTTTCAGCTGATTTTCGCTGACGTACAGGCGCACGCCGCGGAATTTTTCGTTCGACAGAATCGCCGCGCGGGCAAAGGCCTGCTTGAGAATATCGCAGCCCGCATCCAGATGTTTATCCGGATTCTTCGGCAATACCCGGCGATAATCAGGGAAACGACCGTCAACCAGCTTCGATGTGAAGATAAAATCACCGACATGGGCGCGAATATTGTTGCTGCCAATCTGCACGCGCAGCGGCGTATCGCCGCCATCAAGCATGCGCATCAGCTCAATCACCCCTTTACGCGGCACGATCACCGAATGGTTCGGCAATGATTCACCCAGCGGCATTGAACAGACCGCCAGACGGTGGCCATCGGTAGCCACGGTACGCAGTTCGTCACCTTCGGTTTCAAACAGCATGCCGTTTAAGTAATAACGCACATCCTGATGGGCCATCGAAAACTGGGTGGCTTCAATCAGGCGCTTCATGGTCGCCTGCGGCAGGGTCAATTCGACTTCACTCTGCCAGTCATCAAGATTCGGGAAATCGGCAGCGGGCAGGGTCGACAGCGAAAAACGGCTGCGCCCGGAACGCACCAGCATCCGATCGCCTTCCAGCTGAACGGCAATCTCCGCGCCTTCGGGCAGGCCGCGGCAAATATCAAAGAATTTTCGCGCCGGAACGGTCGTTGCACCCGCCTCATGCGGATGAATCAGCGCAACGCGCGCCACCATTTCCATTTCGAGGTCCGTACCGGTCAGCGACAGCGCGCCATCCGAGACCTGAAGCAGCAGGTTACCGAGAATGGGCAGCGTCGGACGCCCCCCTAAGGGACCGCTCACCTGTTGCAGCGGTTTTAATAAATGTTCACGTTCTACGGTAAATTTCATAGCGTCACGAGGATAATGTTCTGATTAAATTGGAAAAGTCTTCTTTAATATCGTGGCTTTCTTCACGCAACTGCTCAATTTTACGACAGGCGTGCAGCACGGTGGTATGGTCGCGACCGCCAAACGCATCGCCGATTTCCGGCAAACTGTGGTTGGTCAGCTCTTTCGCCAGCGCCATCGCCATCTGGCGTGGACGCGCCACCGAACGGGAGCGGCGTTTCGACAACAGGTCCGCTACCTTAATCTTGTAATACTCCGCCACCGTCTTCTGAATATTGTCGATGGTGACCAGTTTTTCCTGCAGCGCCAGCAGATCGCGCAGCGCTTCGCGCACGAAATCGATGGTGATCGCCCGGCCGGTAAAGTTGGCATTAGCGATAACGCGGTTCAGCGCCCCTTCCAGCTCACGTACGTTAGAGCGTAGACGCTTGGCGATAAAGAATGCCACTTCTCCCGGCAGACGAATGTCGTTTTCGTCGGCTTTTTTCATCAGGATCGCCACGCGGGTTTCCAGCTCAGGCGGCTCGATCGCCACCGTCAGCCCCCAGCCAAAGCGGGATTTCAGACGATCCTCAACACCATTGATCTCTTTCGGATAGCGATCCGAGGTGAGAATGATCTGCTGATTACCTTCCAGCAGGGCATTAAAGGTGTGGAAAAACTCTTCCTGAGAGCGCTCTTTATTGGCAAAGAACTGAATATCATCGATCAGCAGGGCGTCGACGGAGCGGTAGTAGCGTTTAAACTCTTCAATGGCGTTGTTCTGTAAGGCTTTAACCATATCCTGAACAAAACGCTCCGAGTGCATATAGACCACTTTGGCGTTGGGTTTGCGCGCCACAATGCCGTTACCGACCGCGTGCAATAAGTGGGTTTTACCCAGACCGGTACCGCCATAAAGGAATAAAGGGTTATAGGCGCCGCCTGGATTATCGGCAACCTGACGCGCCGCCGCGCGAGCCAGCTGGTTAGATTTACCTTCAACGAAGTTGTCGAAGGTGTGCTTAACGTTAACGTTAGAGCGGTAGGTCGGCTCCGCTGGCGCCGGGACGTTATCCCAGCCGGGACGCACGATCGTTGGCGCGACGCGCGCCGTCTGAACCTGCGCTGCCGGTGTGGCGGTCGCAACATGCGTATTTATCGCGCCGCGTTGCGCCTGCACTGCCGGGCGGGTCCCGACTTCAAATCGCAGCTGTGGGGCATCAGCACCGCAAAAATCATTGAGGAGTCCATTGATATTATTGAGGTATTTATCCCTTACCCAATCGAGCACAAAACGGTTTGGCGCATACAGTGCCAACGTGTTATCGCTCAATTCCGCCTGCAACGGGCGTATCCACATACTAAATTCTGTGGCTGGTAACTCATCCTGCAATCGGGCAAGACACTGCTGCCAAAGCGAAAGTGACACGGCGGACTCCACTCGAACATAAAATCGATATAAAGAAAAAAAGAAACAATCGTGATTGTTGGCACACGTCGACAAGACCCGGCATTGGCCGAAAAGCCCCTGCACAAAAGGGGTGACGCGCGAACCGCTATCTGCGGTATTTATCCGATGCGGATCGGTGGATCGCGATCGGGACCGGGGATCATAGCCTAAACTGAGAAAGATATCTTGTATTTCTCAACAGATTCTTCCCTGTTTATCCACAGGAAGGATCGAAGACGGGTAAGTGTAATCGATCCGCAGAGCGGTGAGGCACGATTTCGCCCACATATTGGAAAATTTAATGAGATCGGTTGGTTTAGGGCCTAAACGATCTAACAAAGATCCTTTGCGATCCTTGCGCTTTACCCGTCAGGCCGTATAATCCCCCACCCGGCGCGTAATGCCCGTTTTCCGTCGCCTGTCGCAGGTCATTTTTTGTGCGACAAGATGCGAGAAATAAGGAAAGAGAATTGACTCCGGAGTGTACAATTATTACAATCCGGCCTCTTTAATCACCATCGCTGCCGCGTAAGTCGTTCGAAGTTTGTTCGGGTCTACGCAAAAGTCAGTGAAATTATTCAAGTTTAGGTAGAAACCGCCATGAAACGCACTTTTCAACCGTCTGTACTGAAGCGCAACCGTTCTCACGGCTTCCGTGCACGTATGGCTACTAAAAATGGTCGTCAGGTTCTGGCACGTCGTCGTGCTAAAAGCCGTGCTCGTCTGACCGTTTCCAAGTAATAAAGCTAACCCTGCGTGGTTAAGCTCGCATTTCCCAGGGAGTTACGTTTGTTAACTCCCAGTCATTTCACTTTCGTCTTCCAGCAGCCACAACGGGCTGGCACGCCGCAAATCACCATCCTCGGCCGCCTGAATTCGCTGGGGCATCCCCGCATCGGTCTTACCGTCGCCAAGAAAAACGTCAAACGCGCACATGAACGCAATCGGATTAAACGTCTGACGCGGGAAAGTTTTCGTTTGCGTCAACATGAACTCCCGCCAATGGATTTCGTGGTGGTGGCAAAGAAAGGGGTTGCAGACCTCGATAACCGTGCTCTCTCGGAAGCGTTGGAAAAATTATGGCGCCGCCATTGTCGCCTGGCTCCCGGCTCCTGATAGGCCTTATTCGGGTCTATCAGCGCCTGATTAGTCCGCTACTCGGGCCGCATTGTCGTTTCACGCCAACCTGTTCAAGCTACGGAATTGAGGCATTGCGCAGATTTGGAGTGATAAAAGGCAGTTGGTTGACAATGAAACGCGTATTAAAATGCCACCCTTTACACCCTGGTGGTGACGATCCCGTCCCGCCTGGACCATTTGATACCAGAGAACACTAACGATGGATTCGCAACGCAATCTTCTTATCATCGCTTTGTTGTTCGTGTCTTTCATGATCTGGCAAGCCTGGGAGCAGGATAACAATCCTCAGGCTCAGCAACAGACCACGCAGACTACGACCACAGCAGCGGGTAGCGCCGCCGACCAGGGCGTACCGGCCAGTGGCCAGGGGAAACTGATTACGGTAAAAACCGATGTGCTTGAGCTGACCATCAACACCCGCGGTGGTGATGTGGAGCAAGCGCTGCTTCCGGCGTACCCGAAAGCACTGAAGTCGACTGAACCGTTCCAGTTACTGGAAACCACGCCACAGTTTATCTATCAGGCTCAAAGCGGCTTAACCGGTCGTGATGGCCCGGATAACCCGGCTAATGGAGCCCGCCCGCTGTATAACGTCGATAAAGATGCGTTTGTGCTGGCGGAAGGCCAGGACGAAATCGTCATTCCGCTGACGTATACCGATAAAGCTGGCAACGTCTTCACCAAAACCTTCACGCTGAAACGCGGTGATTATGCGGTGAACGTGGGTTATAGCGTGCACAACGCTGGCGAAAAACCGCTGGAGATTTCTACCTTCGGTCAGCTGAAACAGACGGCCAACCTGCCAACCGCCCGCGATACGCAAACCGGTGGTCTGTCTACGATGCACACCTTCCGTGGTGCCGCGTATTCAACGTCTGAGTCGAAATACGAAAAATATAAATTCGATACCATCATCGATAACGAAAACCTGAACGTCAGCACCAAAGACGGTTGGGTAGCGATGCTGCAACAGTATTTCACCACCGCATGGGTGCCGAGTAACAACGGCATCAACAGCTTCTACACCGCCAACCTCGGCAACGGCGTTGTCGCCATCGGCTACAAATCGCAGCCGGTGCTGGTACAGCCAGGTCAAACCGACAAGCTGGAAAGCGTGCTGTGGGTCGGCCCGGCCATTCAGGACAAAATGGCTGCCGTCGCGCCGCACCTCGATCTGACCGTCGACTACGGCTGGCTGTGGTTCATCTCCCAACCGCTGTTTAAGCTGCTGAAATTCATCCACAGCTTCCTCGGTAACTGGGGCTTCTCGATTATCGTCATCACCTTCATCGTTCGTGGCATCATGTACCCGCTGACCAAAGCGCAGTACACCTCGATGGCGAAGATGCGCATGCTGCAGCCGAAGATTCAGGCAATGCGTGAGCGTCTGGGCGATGACAAACAGCGTCAAAGCCAGGAAATGATGGCCCTGTATAAAGCAGAAAAGGTCAACCCGCTGGGTGGCTGCTTCCCGCTGATTATTCAGATGCCGATCTTCCTTGCGCTGTATTACATGCTGAGCGCCTCGGTTGAACTGCGTCATGCGCCGTTTATCCTGTGGATCCACGACCTGTCAGCGCAAGACCCGTACTACATCCTGCCGATCATCATGGGCGCGACGATGTTCTTCATTCAGAAGATGTCGCCAACGACCGTGACCGACCCGATGCAGCAGAAGATAATGACCTTCATGCCGGTCATCTTTACGGTGTTCTTCCTGTGGTTCCCGTCAGGTCTGGTGGTTTACTATATCGTCAGCAACCTGGTGACCATTATTCAGCAGCAGCTGATTTACCGTGGTCTCGAGAAGCGTGGTCTGCATAGCCGCGAGAAGAAAAAATCCTGATTCGGTGTAGGCCGGATAAGGCGAAGCCGCCATCCGGCAATGCGCGCCGGGTTGCCTGATGGCGCTAACGCTTATCAGGCCTACAATCAAAAGGCGGTCTAATGACCGCCTTTTTTTATTGCGATTTGAAGAGACATATCATGAGCCATAACGACACTATCGTCGCCCAGGCAACCCCACCGGGACGCGGTGGTGTGGGTATCCTGCGCATCTCCGGCCTCAAAGCACGCGACGTCGCACAAGCGGTTCTCGGCAAGCTGCCAAAGCCGCGCTACGCCGATTATCTGCCTTTTAAAGATACCGATGACACGCCGCTGGATCAGGGTATTGCGCTATGGTTCCCCGGCCCGAACTCCTTTACCGGTGAAGACGTTCTGGAACTGCAGGGCCACGGCGGCCCGGTGATTCTGGATCTGCTACTGAAACGAATCCTGACGCTGCCAGGCGTGCGTATCGCCAGGCCAGGGGAGTTCTCTGAACGCGCGTTTCTTAACGATAAGCTCGATCTCGCCCAGGCAGAAGCGATTGCTGACCTGATTGACGCCAGTTCCGAGCAGGCGGCACGCTCGGCGCTGAATTCGCTGCAGGGCGCCTTCTCTGCCCGGGTGAATCATCTGGTGGAAGCGCTGACCCATCTGCGTATCTATGTCGAAGCCGCTATCGACTTCCCGGATGAGGAAATCGATTTTCTCTCCGACGGTAAAATCGAGGCCCAGCTCAACGGCGTGATCGCCGATCTTGATGCCGTTCGCGCTGAGGCCCGCCAGGGCAGCCTGCTGCGCGAAGGCATGAAGGTGGTTATCGCCGGTCGCCCGAACGCCGGGAAATCGAGCCTGCTGAACGCGCTGGCCGGGCGCGAAGCCGCGATCGTGACCGATATTGCCGGCACCACCCGCGATGTGCTGCGCGAGCATATCCATATCGACGGCATGCCGCTTCATATTATCGATACCGCAGGACTCCGCGATGCCAATGATGAGGTAGAACGCATCGGCATCGAACGCGCCTGGCAGGAGATAGAACAAGCCGATCGGGTCCTGTTCATGGTCGACGGTACCACCACCAGCGCCGTCGACCCGGAGGAAATCTGGCCAGACTTTATCGAGCGTTTACCGGCGAAACTGCCGATTACCGTGGTCCGAAACAAAGCTGACGTCACCGGCGAAACGTTGGGTATCAGTGAAGTGAATGGCCACTCACTGATTCGGCTGTCGGCGCGTACCGGTGAGGGCGTAGAGGTCCTGCGCAACCACCTCAAGCAGAGCATGGGCTTCGATACCAACATGGAAGGCGGTTTCCTCGCCCGCCGTCGCCACCTGCAGGCGCTGTCAGAAGCCGCCGGTCATCTGCAGCAGGGCAAAGCGCAGCTGCTTGGCGCCTGGGCTGGCGAACTGCTGGCCGAAGAGCTACGGCTCGCGCAGCAGGCGCTGAGCGAAATCACCGGTGAATTTACCTCTGATGACCTGCTGGGGCGCATTTTCTCCAGCTTCTGTATCGGCAAGTAACGCTTCACCGGCACGCAAGAGTGAGCATCAACTAACCTGCATCAACTTAATGTTTATGCAGGTTTTTTTATTGCCCTGCCAGGGACCTGATCTTTAATCTCGTGTCCCCTACGACTTAAGGTTGCTTCCGGCCACGCGGCATCATTAAATGCGATGAGAACTTCGCTACAGGATACCGCCATGACTTCTGATTACACCGTTATCGAGACCGTCCCGTCGGCAGAGGATTTTTGCCGTTTACGACTGATCGCCGGCATGTCGCCGCGCCCGCTGGAGGGGGTGAAAGCAGGGCTGCCGCGCAGCTGCTATGGCGTGCACATTGTCTGGCAAGGTGTTCCCGTGGGCATGGGGCGCATCGTTGGCGATGGCGCGGTGAATTTCGACATCGTCGATGTGGCGGTCGATCCTGCGCACCAGGGAAAAGGGCTGGGCAGAGCGATCGTGGAAAAGATAGTCAGCTGGCTGGACGCTAACGCCTGCCAGGGCGCCTATGTCACGCTGGTCGCCGACGTCCCCGAACTGTATGCGAAGTTTGGTTTTACTTCCGTGCGCCCGGCCAGCGACGGCATGGCCAAAGTCTGGTAATCCCTCGCAGAACGCAGCGAGGGTTTTTCCTTTCAGGAAATCATTGTTGTCCAAATGGCAACTCGTACTGCCGCGCAATAGCCATTACTCTGTACGCCTCTATTCTTGCGGGGGTCCTATGGCACGCTTTCTTATCTGCAGTTTTGCGCTGGTTTTACTCTATCCATCCGGTATCGATATGTATCTGGTGGGTTTGCCGCGTATTGCGCAGGACCTCGGCGCCAGCGAAGCGCAGCTGCATATTGCGTTCTCGGTTTACCTGGCGGGCATGGCCGCCGCAATGCTGTTTGCCGGCAGAGCAGCCGATAAATCCGGGCGTAAACCGGTCGCCATATTCGGTTCGACGACGTTTATTCTGGCCTCGCTGCTCTGTGCGCAGGCGCAGAGCAGCGATCTCTTCCTGGCGGGGCGTTTTATCCAGGGCATCGGGGCCGGGAGCTGCTATGTCGTCGCTTTCGCCGTGCTGCGCGATACGCTCGACGATCGCCGTCGCGCCAGGGTACTGTCGCTGTTAAATGGCATCACCTGTATTATCCCGGTCCTGGCACCCGTTCTGGGTCACCTGATTATGCTGAAATACCCGTGGCAGAGCCTGTTCTACACCATGACCGGCATGGGGGTGATGGTCGGCCTGCTCTCGCTCTTGATACTGCGGGAAACGCGGCCGACGGCCCCTGCGCATACTCTCGCCGGGCAGAACCCTGCCATGGAGTCACTGCTGAACCGCTTTTTCCTCAGCCGTATCGTCATTACGACCCTCAGCGTAACGGCTATCCTCACCTACGTTAACGTCTCCCCGGTATTAATGATGGAAGAGATGGGGTTCGATCGCGGACACTATTCGATGGCGATGGCCTTAATGGCGCTGGTCAGCATGACGGTGTCGTTCTCAACGCCCTTTGCGCTCACCCTGTTTAAGCCGCGGACGTTGATGCTGACGTCCCAGGTTATGTTTTTTATTGCCGGGACTTTGCTCAGCCTTGCCACCAGCCAGACGGTAACCATGCTCGGTCTGGCGCTGATTTGCGCCGGCTTCTCGGTGGGTTTTGGCGTGGCCATGAGCCAGGCCCTGGGGCCATTTACTCTGCGGGCAGGGGTTGCCAGCTCGGTACTGGGCATTGCCCAGGTTTGCGGCTCGTCGCTGTGGATTTGGCTGGCCGCCATCCTCGGGTTAAGTGCGATGAATATGCTGATCGGGATTCTCATTGCCTGTAGCATAGTGAGTCTTGTTCTGATTCTGGCCGCGGCCCCTGTCCGGGTTGCGCAACATAATGAAGAAACCCCTGTCGAGTCTCGATCTTAATTTATTACTCTGTCTGCAGCTTCTGACCCAGGAGCTCAGCGTGACCCGCACGGCGAAACGCATGAACGTTTCGCCGTCGGCGGTGAGTAAATCATTAGCTAAACTGCGCGCCTGGTTTGACGATCCGCTATTCGTCAAAACGCCGCTCGGGCTGTCGCCGACGCCATTGATGACCAGCATGGAGCAGGATCTGGCGGACTGGATGCAGATGGGTAACCAGATCCTCGACAAACCCCACCACATCATGCCAAGCGGCCTGAAATTCGAACTGGCGGCGGAAACGCCGCTGCTGATGATTCTGTTTAATTCGCTGTCGCAGCAAATCTACCAGCGCTATCCCCAGGCGCTGATCCGCTTGCGCAACTGGGACTACGACTCGCTGGATGCAATTATTCGCGGTGAGGTCGATATCGGCTTTTGCGGACGTGAAACGCATCCGCGCTCACGGGAGCAGCTCAGCCAGCTGCCGTGGTATATCGATTTTGAAGTCCTGTTTACCGACCTGCCTCAGGTCTGGCTGCGCGCGGATCATCCGGCGCTCAATGAAGAGTGGAATCTGGCGACCTTTCTACGTTATCCCCATATCAATATCAGCTGGGAGCAGAGTGATACCTGGGCGCTGGACGACGTTCTTCACGATCTGGGGCATAAACGCACCGTTGCGTTAACCCTGCCGGGGTTTGAACAATCGCTGTTTATGGCCGCCCAGCCAAATCACACGATGCTGGCCACCGCGCCGCGTTACTGCCATCACTATAACCGACAGCACCATCTACCGCTGGTGTCGCGCCCGCTTCCGCTGGAGCCGCTATTGCTGGAGAAAACGCGGGTGCCCTTTACCCTGCTCTGGCACAAACGCAACAGCGACAACCCGAAGATAGTCTGGCTCAGAGAAACGTTTAAGCGACTCTATGCGGACCCCCTCTGACGCAATTTATCCTGCCATCTCTGTCTGACTGCGCAAGAAATTGTAAAAATCGCGCAAATCACTTTTCAAGGGGGGATTTCCGCATTAAAACCTATCAATACCAGGTGATAATAGATCCTCACAACTTTTTCTCTGACCATTAATCACGGAGCGACGAATGGCAACGCATTTTGCAAGAGGGATACTCAGCACCAGGGAGCCGCTATCGACACGACTGTCCGCGGCCTGCCATCAATCCGCACAGCGCTTGCCAGAATACCGCCAGGCCCGCTATCGCGCATCACGTTCACTGCTCGCCGAACTGTTATTTATGCTGTATGGCATTAGCGAGCTCCCCGAAATCATCAGCGAAGAGAACGGCAGACCCGTTTTTCGCGATCCCCACCTGCCCCGATTTTCCATTTCCTATGCCGGAAACATTGTCGGCGTAAGCCTGACGACGGAAGGCGATTGCGGGCTGGATATGGAGCTTCAGCACGCCTCGCGCGGCATCCACCCGCTGCACGACGCCAACCGCGACGTATTCAGCAGCAATGAGAATTTATGGATTAACATCCAGAACGACCCTGACGAAGCCCGCGCCCAGCTGGTGGCGCTGCGCCGGAGCGTGCTGAAGTTGACCAGTGAAGCCCCGGTCCATCTGCAGCTGCTCCCCGGCGCGGGTCGGCTACGGACCACCAACATACTGCCTGTAGAAGCCCTGTGCGATGCAGAAACGCTACTGGTCTGGTCGATCGCCGCCACGCCCGCCATCGGCCGGCTTAAAGTCTGGGAATACAATAGTCAGGAAGGCTGGCGTAGTCTGCCGGATGCACCGGTGCGCGCGAAAGAGTCCTCTGCCCGTCTGATGCGCTTTACCAGCCTGCCCATAGAAAAAGCACTCTCCCTCAACTGACCGGTCCGTCCGGCCACCATGATGCAAAGGAGCAATCATGTCTGATACGTTGAAAGTTGTTACGCTACTCGGAAGTCTGCGCAAGGGGTCTTTTAATGGCATGGTCGCACGCACCCTGCCAGGCATTGCGCCGGCGGGCATGGAGATCGCCGCGCTGCCGTCGATTGGCGACATTCCGTTATATGACGCGGATATCCAGCAGGAAGACGGATTTCCGCAAAGCGTGCAGGATATTGCGCAACAGATTCGCGAAGCCGACGGCGTTGTTATCGTTACGCCCGAATATAACTATTCCGTTCCCGGCGGCCTGAAAAACGCGATTGACTGGTTGTCGCGCCTGCCAGAACAACCGCTGTCCGGGAAACCGGTTCTGATTCAAACCAGCTCGATGGGCGCGATTGGCGGCGCGCGCTGCCAGTATCACCTGCGTCAAATTCTGGTGTTCCTCGATGCGATGGTGATGAACAAACCTGAGTTTATGGGCGGCGTGATTCAGAACAAGGTCGATCCGCAGTCGGGAGAGGTGGTTGATCAGAGCACGCTCGATCATCTGAGCGGACAGCTGAGCGCCTTTGGCGAGTATATTCAGCGAGTGAAAGCGTAAAAAAAGCCCGGCAGCGCTGTGGACTGCCGGGCTTTTCATGATGCGCGACGCTTAGTGTGCGTCGATAAACACGATTTTCAGCACGAACAGCAGCGAGACGATAATCACGCACGGACTGAGATCGCGCAGGCGACCGGTACCTATCTTCATCACGCAGTAAGAGATAAAGCCTAACGCAATCCCTTCGGTAATCGAGAAGCTGAACGGCATCATCACGGCGGTCACAAAGGCCGGCACCGCTTCCGTCAGATCGTCCCACTTCACGCGCGACAGGCTAGATGTCATCAGCACGCCCACATAGATCAGCGCGCCAGCTGCGGCATACGCCGGCACCATGCCCGCCAGCGGCGACAGGAAGATAACCAGCAGGAACAGAATCCCCACCACCACCGCCGTCAGGCCGGTACGTCCGCCCACGGAAACACCGGAGGAAGATTCGATATAGGCGGTCACCGAAGAGGTGCCGATAAAGGAGCCTGCTACCGATGAGATGCTGTCGACAAACAGCGCCTGTTTCATGCGCGGGAATTTGCCTTTTTCATCGGCCAGACCGGCTTTATCGGTCACGCCGATCAAGGTTCCGGAGGAGTCGAACAGGTTGACCAGCATAAAGGAGAAGATGATCCCCGCCAGACCGAGGTTCAATGAACCGGCCAAATCCACATGGCCAATCACCGACGTAATGCTCGGCGGAGCGGAAACAATACCGGTGTAGTGAACATCGCCCAGCATCCAGCCCAGCAGCGTCGTGACGATGATGGAGACCAGCACCGCAGCATGAATGTTACGCGAGGCGAGAATAGCGATAATAAAGAAGCCGAGAATCCCCAGCAGCACGCTATGGGAGGTCAGGTTGCCGATGCTCACCAGCGTGTCTTTGTTTGCGACGATCACGCCGGCATTTTTCAGCCCCATCATGCCGATAAACAGCCCGATGCCGCTGGTGATCCCCACGCGCAGGCTGACGGGAATATTGGCGATCATCCAGTAACGTACGCGGAAAATCGTCAGCAGCAGCAGACCGACGGCGCCCCAGAAGATAGCGCCCATTCCCACCTGCCACGGCAGCCCCATCGCCTGGACGACGACAAAAGCGAAGAAGGCGTTCAGCCCCATTGCCGGCGCCAGCGCAACCGGCAGGTTAGCAAACAGCCCCATCAGAATACTACCGAAGGCGGCGATCAGGCAGGTCGTCACAAAGACAGCGCTGGTATCCATACCCGCTACGCCAAGAATTTGTGGGTTAACGAAAACAATGTAGACCATTGTCAAAAAGGTGGTGAAACCTGCTATCGCTTCGGTACGTGCCGTCGTGCCGTGCTCACGTAGTTTGAATACGCGCTCCAGCAGACCCTGGCCAGAAGACTGGCTGGTTTGTTGTTGACTCATTATCGGTTTCCGAACAAAAGGAGGGAAAATTCGTCGCTATCCTATACCAAAATGCGACACCGGGGGCAGTTGTATGGTAATTTTTTTCATTGTATTTGCCTGTACGGCAACGATTGCGTCTTGTGAACAGGCAGGACGAAAACGTTAACTTGTTAAAATGGAAACGGCATGTCCCAAATAGAAGCCCTGTTTTTCGACTGCGACGGCACGCTGGTCGACAGCGAAGTGATCTGTTCGCGCGCCTATGTTCACATGTTCAAAGCATTCGGCATTACGCTGGATTTAGACGAGATCTTTAAGCGTTTCAAAGGCGTAAAGCTCTACGAGATCATTGATACCATCAACGAAGAGTACGGCGTCAATCTACAAAAACCAGAGCTCGAACCGCTCTACCGTGCCGAAGTCGCGCGCCTGTTCGATTCTGAACTGGAAGCGATTGCCGGAGCGGAAACGCTGCTGGATGCGGTCAGCGTGCCGATGTGCGTGGTCTCTAACGGCCCGGTCAGTAAAATGCAGCACTCGCTGGGAAGAACCGGCATGTTGCGCCATTTTCCCGACCGACTGTACAGCGGTTACGATATTCAGCGCTGGAAACCCGATCCGGCACTGATGTTCCATGCGGCAAAAGCTATGAACGTTAACGTCGAGAACTGCATTCTGGTGGATGATTCCAGCGCAGGCGCTCAGTCCGGGATTGAGGCGGGAATGGAAGTGTTTTACTTCTGCGCCGATCCGCACAACAAACCGATCGATCATCCCAAAGTGACGACCTTTACCGATTTAGCACAGCTGCCCGCATTGTGGAAAGCGCGTGGCTGGAACATTACGCGATAATTGCCGGAGCCCTGGAGGCAGCTTACCGCGCCTCCGTAGCCCCGGTAAGCGTAGCGCAACCGGGGAGCCGTGGTGATTACTCTTTCGGGTCTTTACCCGCCAGCAGCTTATCCAGCTCGTCGCCGCCAACGTGACGGAAATCCTGGCCCTTCACGAAGTAAAAAATATATTCGCAAATATTCTGGCAACGATCGCCGATACGCTCGATAGAACGGGCGCAGAACAGCGCGGTCAGCACGCTTGGAATCGTACGTGAATCTTCCATCATATAGGTCATCAGCTGACGCACGATGCCCTCATATTCCTGATCCACCTTCTTATCTTCGCGATAGATACGCACGGCCTCGTCAAGATCCATGCGAGCGAAGGCATCCAGCACGTCATGCAGCATCTGCACGGTATGACGCCCCAGTGATTCCAGGCTGACCAACAGCGGCTGGTGCTGCTGGGAGAACTTCTCCAGCGCGGTGCGGCAAATTTTATCCGCCACATCACCAATACGTTCCAGCTCGGCGATAGTCTTGATAATCGCCATGACTAAACGCAGGTCGCTGGCGGTTGGCTGACGCTTGGCGATGATGCGCACGCAGGCTTCATCAATAGCCACTTCCATCATGTTGACCTGCTTATCGCCATCAATCACGCGTTTTGCCAGATCGCTGTCCTGATTATGCATCGCCGTGATCGCATCAGACAGCTGCTGTTCCACCAGCCCACCCATGGTCAACACCTGGGTGCGGATATACTCCAGTTCTGCATTGAACTGGCCGGAAATATGTTTGTTAAGATTTAGGTTGTCCATGGTGTCTCCTGAATGCCCAACGGGTTAGTTCCTGTGAAAGCAGAAGGGCAATCAACCGTAGCGGCCAGTAATATAATCTTCAGTTTGTTTCTTCGCGGGCTTAGTAAACAGATCGTCCGTGTTACTGAACTCAATCAGCTCGCCAAGATACATAAATGCCGTATGGTCTGAACAACGCGCAGCCTGCTGCATGTTGTGGGTAACGATAACGACGGTGTAATCCTGTTTCAGTTCGGTGATCAACTCTTCAATGCGTCCGGTGGAGATCGGGTCCAGCGCTGAACACGGCTCATCGAGTAACAGCACTTCCGGGCGAATCGCGATGCCGCGCGCGATGCACAGGCGCTGCTGCTGACCGCCGGAGAGAGAATATCCGCTCTGATGCAGTTTATCTTTAGTTTCGTTCCATAATGCGGCTTTGGTCAAAGCCCACTGCACGCGCTCGTCCATATCGGCACGCGACAGCTTTTCAAACAGACGAACGCCAAAGGCGATATTGTCATAAATCGACATCGGGAATGGCGTCGGCTTCTGGAATACCATGCCGACTTTGGCACGCAGCAGAGCGATATCCTGAGTATTGGTCAGGATGTTATCGCCATCCAGCAGGATTTCGCCTTCCGCGCGCTGCTCCGGGTAGAGCTCGAACATTTTGTTGAACGTGCGCAGCAGGGTCGATTTACCGCAGCCTGACGGGCCGATAAACGCCGTAACCTGGTTTTTGGTGATATCCAGGTTGATGTTTTTCAGGGCATGGAATTTTCCGTAGTAGAAGTTCAGATTACGAACTGAAAGTTTACCCGGGGTCGCATTCGCCATACTCATCAATCTCTTCCTCATTCGGCGCCGCATTTCGCCGCGCCGCAAAAATTAACCGTGTTTATTCTTCGCGAAAACCACGCGCGCCAGAATGTTCAGCAGCAATACGCACAGGGTGATAATCAGTACCCCGGCCCATGCCAGTTGCTGCCACTCCGCGAACGGACTCATGGCAAATTTGAAAATGGTCACCGGCAGATTGGCAATCGGCTGCATCATATCGGTGCTCCAGAACTGGTTGGAGAGCGCGGTGAACAGCAGCGGCGCCGTTTCCCCGGCGATACGTGCGATAGCCAACAGGATCCCCGTCATGATGCCGGAAACTGAGGCCTTCAGGGTGATCGCAGAAATCATTCTCCACTTCGGCGTGCCCAGCGCATAGGCCGCTTCACGCAGGCTGTCCGGCACCAGTTTCAGCATATTTTCGGTGGTACGAATCACGATAGGCACCTGCAGCAGCGCCAGGGCGATAACCCCAGCCCAGCCGGAAAAGTGCTGCATCTGTGCCACCACGATGGTATAGACGAACAGGCCGACCACGATGGATGGCGCGGAAAGCAAGATATCGTTAATAAACCGAATCACTTCCGCCAGCACAGACTTACGCCCGTATTCCGCCAGATAAATGCCCGCCATAATACCCAGCGGCGTACCGAAAATCGTCGACCACAGGATCAACAGGCCGCTACCGGCGAGGGCATTCGCCAGACCACCGCCCGCGGTGTTCGGCGGCGGGGTCATTTCAGTGAACAACGCTAGCGACATTCCATCGAAGCCGCGCGTAATGGTGGCCATCAGGATCCACACCAGCCAGAACAGACCAAACGCCATCGTCGCCATGGAAAGCGTCAGGGCGATACGGTTCTTCAGCCGGCGTTTAGCCTGCATTTTACGGCGGGACTCCGCCAGCTCAGCGGTCGTTTGCAATTCGATCGTTGCCATTAGCGTGCCCCCTCATTCTTAGCGAGGCGCATAATCATCAATTTAGACGCTGCCAGAACAATAAAGGTGATAACGAACAGAATCAGCCCCAGCTCCATCAGCGCCGCCACGTGCAGGCCGGTTTCCGCTTCGGCAAACTCATTCGCCAGCGCGGAAGTAATACTGTTCCCCGGCATATACAGCGAAGCGCTATCCAGCTGGTAGGTGTTGCCGATAATAAAGGTTACCGCCATCGTTTCACCCAGCGCGCGCCCCAGACCGAGCATCACGCCGCCGATAACCCCGTTCCTGGTAAACGGCAGAACGATACGCCAGATGACCTCCCAGGTCGTACAGCCGATACCGTAGGCCGACTCTTTCATCATCACCGGCGTTTGTTCAAAGACATCGCGCATAACGGCGGCGATGTACGGAATAATCATGATGGCCAGAATGACGCCCGCCGCCAGAATCCCGATACCAAATGCCGGACCGGCAAACAGCGCGCCCACAAACGGAATCGTCGACAAGATGTTGCCCACCGGTTCCTGGAAGTAGGTGGCAAAAAGCGGAGCAAAGATAAACAGGCCCCACATGCCGTAAACGATACTAGGGATAGCCGCCAGCAGTTCAATGGCGATGCCAAGAGGGCGTTTCAGCCAGGCAGGGGAGAGTTCCGTCAGGAACAGCGCGATACCAAAACTCACCGGAACGGCGATCAGTAGCGCAATAAATGAAGTGACCAGCGTCCCGTAGATAGGCACCAGCGCACCGAAAATCTCGTTGGGCGCATCCCACTCTTTGGTCCACAAAAAGGAAAAACCAAACTTCTGAATGCTTGGCCATGAAGAGATAATGAGGGAAACGATGATGCCGCCCAGCATCAATAGCACAATCAGCGCAGCCAGTTTAACCAGCACGCCGAAAATAATGTCACCCTTTTTCCCCGGAGGGTTAAATGCCGGCTTGGTTGCAGCCATAAGTTACTCTTTCTGTTTGGGCCTGGAAGCGTGCATTTTATCGAGCCTCCAGGCTAACGTAATGCTATACCCTAAATAATTCGAGTTGCAGCAAGCTTGTGAATCCCCAGGAGCATAGATTCACTATGTTCACTGGGGTAAGCAAGTGCAGCCAAGGCAGCTGCGGCTCAAAGTATGACGGGTATTTAGTACAGTGCTTTACCGCTGCTGTCTTTCACGTTGGTTTTCCATGCAGCGCGAACCTGCTGAACCACGCTTTCCGGCAGCGTTGCGTAATCCAGAGCGTTAGCTTCTTTACCGCCGTGTTTGTACGCCCAGTCGAAGAACTTCAGCACTTCAGCAGTCTGTTCTGGTTTGGTCGCAGCTTTGTGCACCAGGATAAAGGTGGTTGAGGTGATCGGCCATGCTTTCTCACCTTTCTGGTTAGTCAGATCCTGTGCGAAGGATTTGCTCCAGTCGATACCTTTAGCCGCGTTAGCGAAGTTATCTTCAGTCGGGCTGACCGGCTTGCCATCTGCGGAAAGCAGTTTGGTGTAGGCCAGGTTGTTCTGCTTAGCATAAGCGTATTCTACGTAGCCAATGGAGCCCGGCAGACGTTGAACGAAAGCGGCGATACCGTCGTTACCTTTACCGCCCAGACCGGTCGGCCAGTTTACGGTAGAACCTGCACCGATTTTCGATTTCCACTCTTCATTCACTTTGGACAGGTAGCTGGTGAAGACGAAGGAGGTACCGGAACCATCAGCGCGGCGAACCACGGCAATGTTCTGTGAAGGCAGCTTCAGGCCCGGGTTGAGTTTAGCGATCGCTTCGTCATCCCATTTTTTAATTTTACCGAGGTAGATATCACCGAGGGTTTTGCCATCCAGCACCAGTTCGCCGGATTTCACGCCAGGCAGGTTAACCGCCAGCACCACGCCGCCAATCACGGTCGGGAACTGGAACAGGCCTTCCTGAGCCAGTTTGTCATCGGCCAGAGGAGCATCAGAAGCACCGAAATCAACGGTGTTAGCAATAATTTGTTTTACACCACCGGAAGAGCCAATGCCCTGGTAGTTCACTTTATTGCCGGTTTCTTTCTGATAGGTATCAGCCCATTTGGCATACACCGGTGCAGGGAAAGTTGCGCCCGCGCCAGTCAGGCTTGCAGCTGCAAATGCAGAGAAAGCGCTCATCGATAAGGTCGCGGCGACAACTGTTGCGACGGTGGTACGCATAACGTTCATAATGTCTCCTGCTGGATTCGTAAATCGTTGTTTCGAGGCTATGGTGAGCAAAATAGGACAAAGAGGTGACAGTAAAATGTACGAATTATTACAGTTTTATGACACCCAAAAAGACAGCGGAGTGATGAAAATAAAAACAATATGAATCATAGCGTTACTTATTTAAGTGACCGCGGGATTGCAGAAAAATTTTCTTTTTATGACACTAAAAATCGTAGTCGAAGATGACGGTTTGTCATCAACCTCTTTCCGCCAGAGCGGTACAAAAGCGATCGCCAGAAGCCAAAAAGGGCCGCCGGATGGCAGCCCTTATACGATAGGTGTTGGCTTATTCTACGGTGACTGATTTTGCCAGGTTACGCGGCTGGTCAACATCAGTGCCTTTAATCAGCGCAACGTGATAGGCCAGCAGCTGTAGCGGCACGGTGTAGAAGATCGGCGCAATCACCTCTTCAACATGCGGCATTTCGATAATGTGCATATTGTCGCTGCTGTTGAAACCCGCCTCGCCATCGGCGAAGACATACAGCTGGCCGCCGCGCGCGCGAACTTCTTCAATGTTGGATTTCAGCTTCTCCAGCAATTCGTTATTCGGCGCCACGACGATCACCGGCATTTCGGCGTCAATCAGGGCCAGAGGACCGTGCTTCAGTTCGCCGGCCGCGTAGGCTTCCGCGTGGATATAAGAGATCTCTTTCAGCTTCAGCGCCCCTTCCAGCGCGATCGGATACTGATCGCCACGGCCAAGGAACAGCGCATGGTGCTTATCGGAGAAGTTCTCGGCCAGCGCTTCAATACGCTTATCCTGCGACAGCATCTGCTCAATACGGCTCGGCAACGCCTGCAGCCCATGCACGATATCATGCTCAACGGCAGCATCCAGACCTTTAAGACGCGCCAGTTTTGCCACCAGCAGCAGCAATACGGTCAGCTGAGTGGTAAAGGCTTTGGTCGAGGCTACGCCGATCTCAGTGCCCGCTTTAGTCATCAGCGACAAATCGGACTCGCGGACCAGAGAAGAACTCGCCACGTTACAAATAGCCAGCGATCCCAGATAGCCCAGCTCTTTTGACAGACGCAGCGCGGCCAGCGTATCCGCGGTCTCACCGGACTGGGAAAGCGTGATCATCAGGCTGTTGCGACGCACCGCCGATTTGCGATAGCGGAATTCAGAGGCGATTTCAACATCGCATGGTACGCCCGCCAGCGCTTCAAACCAGTAACGAGAAACCATGCCGGAGTTATACGAGGTACCGCAGGCCACTATCTGGATGTGTTCAACCTGAGACAGCATTTCGTTAGCATGCGCGCCCAGCTCGCTGAGATCCACTTCACCATGGTTGATACGCCCGGTGAGGGTGTTTTTGATGGCATTCGGCTGTTCGTAAATCTCTTTTTGCATATAGTGGCGATAAATACCTTTATCGCCCGCATCATATTGCTGGTTGGATTCGATATCCGGACGTTTTACTTCCGCGCCAGACTTATCAAAAATCACCACGGAGCGGCGGGTCACTTCGGCAATATCGCCCTCTTCGAGGAAGATAAAGCGGCGGGTCACCGGCAGCAGCGCCAGCTGATCGGAAGCAATGAAGTTTTCCCCCATTCCCAGACCGATGACCAGCGGGCTACCAGAACGCGCAGCCAGCAGAGTTCCCGGATCCCGGGCATCCATAATCACCGTGCCATAAGCACCGCGCAGCTGTGGAATAGTCCGCAGAACGGCGTCACGCAGCGTGCCGCCTTGCTTCTGCTCCCAGTTTACCAGGTGAGCAATCACCTCGGTGTCGGTCTCAGAGGCAAAGACATAGCCGCGGGACTGCAGGAGTTCACGCAGCGGTTCGTGGTTTTCGATGATACCGTTATGGACCACCACAATGTGTTCAGAAACATGCGGATGCGCGTTACCTTCAGACGGCTCACCGTGCGTTGCCCAGCGGGTATGGGCAATGCCCGTACCACCGTGTAACGGGTGCTCTTCTACCGCCTGAGCCAGCATCTGGACTTTACCGAGACGACGAACGCGGGACATATGCCCGGCGTTATCAACCACTGCCAGACCGGCAGAGTCATATCCACGGTATTCCAGACGACGTAAACCTTCGAGAAGGATTTCAGCAATATCACGCTGCGCGACTGCGCCAACAATTCCACACATAGTTAAATTTCCTGATAATGGCGTTATGCCATGCGTTGTCGCTGACCTGTATTTGCCCGCATTACGGGCGCCCCGAGCCTTGTAGAGAGTGGGGTTATTTTTATGGTCCTGCCTGCGGACGGGGACCTGTATTGATCCTCTCATCCTGGTTCGCCGGGCGGTTTCCCCCCGGCGACAATCCAAAAATTACTTCTTCTTCACCGGACGCTGCCAACCCTGTTTATGGACCTGCGGCACACGGCTTAAAACCAGTTCGTTGTCGGCAATATCGCGCGTGACCGTCGTACCGGCGGCAATCGTGGCACCTTTACCCACGGTCACCGGCGCCACCAGCTGGGTGTCGGAACCGACAAACACATCGTCGCCGATGATGGTTTTAAATTTATTCGCCCCATCGTAGTTACAGGTAATGGTACCGGCGCCGATATTCACATTGTCGCCGATTTCCGCGTCGCCGAGATATGAGAGATGCCCGGCTTTCGAGCCTTTACCCAGCCGCGCTTTTTTCATTTCTACGAAGTTGCCGACATGCGCGCCTTCCAGCAGTTCAGCACCTGGACGCAGGCGCGCGAACGGCCCGATGGTGCAGGCGGCCTGCAGATGAGCATCTTCCACCACCGAATACGGGCTTATCTCACAGTCATCGCCAATGGTGCTGTTTTTGATCACGCAGCCGGCGCCTATCTTCACGCGCTCGCCCAGTACCACGTTTCCTTCGAGGATAACGTTAGTATCAATCTCTACATCGCGCCCATGTTTCAGGGTACCGCGGAGATCGAAACGCGCCGGATCGCGCAGCATCACGCCCGCCAGCAGCAGTTTTTCCGCCTGTTCGGCTTGATAAACGCGCTCCAGACGCGACAGCTGCAGACGGTTGTTTACCCCTTCAACTTCGCTTAAGCGCTGCGGATGAACGGCAACGATTTCACGCCCTTCCTGATACGCCATGGCGATAATATCAGTGATGTAGTATTCGCCCTGCACATTGTTGTTCGTCAGCTTCGCCAGCCAGCGTTTTAAATCCGCCCCACCCGCGATCAAAATTCCGGTGTTAATTTCCTGAATCTGACGCTGCGCATCGCTGGCATCTTTATGCTCAACGATGCCGGTAACCTGGCCATTTTCACGGGTAATGCGACCATATCCGCTCGGATCGTCCAGTTTCACCGTCAGCAGGCCAATACCGCCCTGCGGCTTCGCCGCGCGCAGGCGTTGTAGCGTATCAACGGAAATCAGCGGAACATCGCCGTACAGCATCATGATGTCTTCATCATCACGGAAGAACGGCGCCGCCTGTTGCATGGCATGACCGGTACCGAGCTGTTCAGCTTGTAAGACCCAGTTAAGATTATCTTCATGCAGCGTCTGGCGCAGCAGATCGCCACCGTGCCCGTACACCAGATGTACGGCCGAAGCACCGAGATCTTTAGTTGCATCAATAACATGCTGCACCATTGGTTTCCCGGCCAGGGAGTGCAGCACCTTAGGAAGATCGGAATACATGCGGGTCCCTTTGCCTGCGGCAAGGATAACCACGCTCATCGCACTGTTTGACATACGCATCCTGACAACGATTAGAACGAAAAGTAAAAGCCTTTCACGTTGAAATATCTACATATTTTTCATCATGAAACGAGACGAGGATAAACCGCCCTGGCTCAACGCTATACACCATTTTATGGCGCTATTTTTCACCACTGCAAATCAGTTTATCTCCTGAAAAACCACATACGGGAGATAAATCCCTGCTATCCCACTGCTTTTCCTGTTTTTTTGACACCTGAATAAAGCAAAGCAATAAAATAAAACATGGTTTCAATATTAATTAATTGTGACGCGTAAAATAGAAACGCCATTTCATTATTATGATAATGCTGCTCAATAATTACCCAGGAGACAAAAATGAATAAAAAAATACCTTTGGCATTAGCCCTTTGCAGCACAATTATCGCATTACCGCTGCAGGCTGACGAGCAGCATGTCTGGCGAAGCATCGCTTTTGGTCAATCAACTGACGTGAATTTTTCCTCCAACGTGCTGCCGGAAAAAACTGGCGTTAACGACGTAACGATAGCAGGAAAAAAACTGGCTCCGCAGGATGTTGCCAATCTCCAGGCTCCCGTCACGCTTGAGAGTCGGGGTGGAAAAATCGCCAACTCCCATGACGGTCTGACCTTCTTTTATACCGAACTACCGGCCCGGCAGAATTTCATCCTGCAAGCCACGGTGACGGTGGAGCAATTTGGTCCGGAAAATAGCGCCCTTCCGGCAGCACAGGAGGGCGCAGGGCTGTTGGTTCGCGATGTTCTCGGCCAGCCGCGGCAGCAACCTTTGGTGGTTGGCTACGAAGAGTTTCCGGCGGCATCCAATATGGTCATGAACGCGATTATGACTCAGGATAAAAAAGATCGCTCGCACGTCAAACTCCAGGCTATCGCCCGGGAAGGGATCACTCGCCCCTGGGGAAACCCAGGCTCGACTATCAACCGGCTGAGCTATAAAGAGAATATCGATCTTAAGCAGACACCGGACTTCCAGCTCAGACTCGAACGTACCAATGAGGGATTTGTGACATCATGGGCCCCGGTCGGCAGTGATAAGTGGGTCAGCCAAACAGTGCCTCATGCCGATCTGATAACCCAACAGGATAAAGACAGCTACTACGTTGGCTTTTTTGCCTCACGTAACGCCAGAATCACCGTCAACCATGCATCTCTGGTGACATCCCCGGCGAATACCGTTGCTTCACAGCCCTATGTTGCCAAAACCTGGCCGGTCGTGATGCAAATCGCCTCGGGCGCAAAAAGCCAGAGCGCAGATTACGTATTGCAGGCGCGGGCCAGCGCCGATGGCGATTTCACGGTTCGTCAGGATGAGGTGACGCTAGGGATAAATAAAAAGGTCAAGGCTGGCGCGATGTTTACGCAGCCCGCGACGCTCAAAGAGAAAAGTACCTTCGAGATTGTTTTTACCCCCGCCAGTAGCCAAAAACCCATTACGCAAAGCCTGACGGTTGAACGCAGCTCCCGCGTTGAAGGGAATACGCTGCATGTCTCTCCTGAAGGTCAGGCTGACGCCAAAGGGACGCTTGATTCTCCGCTCGACCTCTCCACCGCGCTCGATTTGTTGCCTCCGGGCGGAAAGATTATCCTGGCCGCCGGGGATTATCCGCAAACGGTGATTCCGCTGCCAGCCAGCGGGCTTAAGGAGCAGGGAAAAACGCTGCTGGCCGACGGCAAGGCGGTTATCCATGGCCTGCTGCTGGATGCGAACTACTGGCATATCAAGGGTATCTCAATAACAGACAACAGCCTGCGCATCCAGGGCAGCCATAACCTGATCGAGAACGTCACCGCCTACAAAAACGAGGATACCGGGATCCAGATCTCCTCCCCGGACAAAACTGGTCGCCCGCTGTGGACCAGCTACAACCGGGTCGTGAACTCAGAATCCTACGGCAATGAGGATCCCGGTAAGATTAACGCCGATGGCTTCGCCGTAAAAATGCGGGTAGGGGAAGGTAATCGCCTGCAAGGCTGCTACGCACACGACAATATCGATGACGGATTCGACCTGTTTAACAAAATCGAAGACGGCGCCAACGGTGTTGTGGTGATCGAGAATTCAATTGCCCGCAATAACACCAGTAACGGTTTTAAACTCGGTGGGGAAGGGCAGCCGGTTGCCCACGAAATACGTCACAGCATTGCCATCGGCAACCATCTTGACGGGTTCACGGATAATTTCAATCCCGGCAAGCTGGTGGTGGCCAATAACGTCGCGGTAGATAACCTGCGCTTTAACTATCTCTTCCGCCCCAGCCCTTACGGTAAGCCAGAGACTCAAGGGATCTTCAGCAACAATCTGTCACTGCGCAGCCAGCCGGGAAAATATGATGATGCCGTGGTCGGCAATATAGCAGACAACAACTACTTTATGCGCGAGGGGAAAAGCGTTAACGCTGAGGGGAAAACCATACAGAGCGCCGATTACCAGTCCCTGACGCTGCCGGATCCGCTGCTGCGTCATGCCGATGGCAGTTTTGCCAGCGGAGATTTTCTCAACCGTCGTTAATGAGTGCGCTTTATCCGGCAGAGAAAAACACAAAGGCCGCCCTCGGGCGACCTTTTTCGTTCTTTCGTTCTGCTTCACACCGCATGTGTTGTCGTTGTCGTTAGCGGTACAGCGCAAATGCAGAGCGGCTGGCGACTTAGTGATTGAAGGTACCGAAAGTGACGTTCATAGCACTGAAGAAAGCGATGATTTTGTTAAGCAGTTTCATGATGACTTCCTGGATAAAGAATGTGTTCTGGTAAATTATTTTTGTGATACAAATCACAAAAACAAGTCTACGCTTCATTTTTTAACCGATCAACAGAAATGAGACGTCAATCACAAAAAAAATAAAATACCATTTTAGTTTTGATAAGTTTGAAAAGAAAGCATAAAAAAAGCCAGCCTGGAAACCAGACTGGCTTTTTAACTTTCAAGCCGGTGTTACATCGCTTTTTTGGTCAACTCGATAACGCGCAGTTTGGCGATCGCTTTGGCCAGTTCCGCGGACGCCTGAGCGTAATCCACGTCGCCGTGAGAGCTGTTAATGTGCTCTTCCGCTTTACGCTTCGATTCCAGGGCTCGCGCTTCGTCGAGATCCTGGCCACGAATAGCCGTATCAGCCAGAACGGTCACGCTACCAGGCTGCACTTCTAGAATGCCGCCGGACAGATAGATAAACTCTTCATGACCGTGCTGTTTAACGATGCGAATCATACCAGGCTTAATGGCGGTGAGCAGCGGTGCGTGACCCGGGTAAATCCCCAGTTCACCTTCACTACCCGTTACCTGGATTTTCTCGACCAGACCGGAGAACATTTGCTGCTCCGCGCTGACGACATCCAGGTGGTAAGTCATTGCCATATCACCCTCCGATTAAGGCGTTAAAGTTTTTTGGCTTTTTCCACGGCTTCGTCGATAGAACCGACCATGTAGAACGCCTGCTCTGGCAGGTGATCGTATTCGCCTTCCATGATGCCTTTAAAGCCACGGATGGTGTCTTTCAGGGAGACGTACTTGCCCGGAGAACCGGTAAATACTTCTGCCACGAAGAACGGCTGGGACAGGAAGCGCTGAATCTTACGCGCGCGAGCTACCACCAGTTTGTCTTCTTCAGACAGTTCATCCATACCGAGGATGGCGATGATGTCTTTCAGTTCCTGATAACGTTGCAGCAGGGACTGTACGCCACGCGCGGTGTCGTAGTGCTCCTGACCCACAACCAGCGGATCCAGCTGACGGCTGGTGGAGTCCAGCGGGTCAACGGCCGGGTAGATACCCAGAGAGGCTATCTGACGGCTCAGTACCACGGTTGCATCTAAGTGCGCAAAGGTGGTGGCTGGTGACGGGTCAGTCAAGTCATCCGCAGGGACGTATACGGCCTGTACGGAAGTGATAGAACCGGTTTTGGTGGAGGTGATACGTTCCTGCAGAACACCCATCTCTTCCGCCAGGGTCGGCTGATAACCTACCGCTGAAGGCATACGACCCAGCAGTGCGGATACTTCAGTACCGGCCAGGGTATAACGATAGATGTTATCGACGAACAGCAGAACGTCACGACCTTCGTCACGGAATTTCTCAGCCATGGTCAGGCCGGTCAGCGCAACGCGCAGACGGTTTCCCGGCGGCTCGTTCATCTGACCATAAACCAGGGATACTTTATCCAGAACGTTGGAGTCGGTCATTTCGTGGTAGAAGTCGTTACCCTCACGAGTACGTTCACCTACGCCCGCAAACACGGAGTAACCGGAGTGCTCGATCGCGATGTTACGGATAAGCTCCATCATGTTTACGGTTTTACCTACGCCCGCACCACCGAACAGACCCACTTTACCGCCCTTAGCGAACGGACACATCAGGTCGATAACTTTGATGCCGGTTTCCAGAAGTTCCTGAGAGCTGGACAGCTCTTCATAGGACGGAGCTGCACGGTGAATAGCCCAACGCTCTTCTTCGCCGATGTCGCCTTTCATATCGATCGGCTGACCCAGCACGTTCATGATACGACCCAGCGTTGCTTTACCAACCGGGACTTCGATCGGGTGCTCAAGGTCTTTAACTTCCAGACCACGACGCAGACCGTCGGAAGAACCCATGGCGATAGCACGTACGATACCACCGCCGAGCTGCTGCTGAACTTCCAGCACCAGGCTCTCATTACCATTCTGTACCTCAAGAGCATCGTACACGCGCGGTACGGCATCCTGAGGGAATTCGACGTCAACCACGGCGCCGATTACCTGGACAATTTTTCCAGTAGCCATCTTGAATCCTCTACGAATTAACCTGGTTATACCGCGGATGCACCACCGACGATCTCGGTGAGTTCCTGAGTAATGCTGGCCTGACGAGCTTTGTTGTATACCAACTGCAGCTCTTTAATCAGGCTGCCGCCATTATCGGTTGCGGCTTTCATCGCCACCATACGTGCGGCCTGCTCGCTGGCCAGGTTTTCTACCACGCCCTGATAAACCTGGGACTCGACATAACGGCGCAGGAGGGTATCCAGCAGCGCTTTCGGGTCTGGCTCATACAGATAATCCCAGGATTTACGCTTCAGCTCAGCATCTTCTGATGCCGGTAACGGCAGCAGCTGAGTGATGGTCGGAGTCTGGGACATGGTATTAATAAATTTGTTGCTGACAACGTACAGCTTGTCCAGACGGCCTTCATCATAGGCCTGCAACATCACTTTTACCGGGCCGATCAGTTCGGACAGCGATGGGTTATCCCCCATGCCAGTCACCTGGGCGACAATATTGCCGCCGACGGAACTAAAGAAAGATACGCCTTTAGAGCCGATCATTGCGATGTCGCACTGAACGCCTTTATCGGACCATACTTTCATATCTGCCAGCACTTTCTTGAACAGGTTAATGTTCAAGCCGCCGCACAGACCACGGTCGGTCGACACCACCAGGTAGCCCACACGTTTAACGTCGCGTTCTTCCAGGTACGGGTGCTTATATTCCAGATTACCGTTTGCAAGGTGACCAATCACTTTGCGCATGGTATCTGCATAAGGACGGCTGGCCGCCATGCGCTCCTGCGATTTACGCATTTTGGAAGCGGCGACCATTTCCATCGCTTTAGTGATCTTTTGCGTGTTCTGGACGCTTGCGATCTTACTACGTATCTCTTTTGCGCCGGCCATGAACTTCTCCTCAATGCCTTGCGGCCTGCCCTAAGGCAAGCCGCCAGACTTTACCAGGACTGGGTTGCTTTAAAGGAGTCGAGGATGCTTTTCAGCTTGCCTTCGATCTCGTCGTTATAGCCACCGGTCTGGTTAATCTCTTGCATCAGCGGAGCGTGGTCACGGTCAACGTAAGCCAGCAGAGCGGCTTCGAAGCTACCGATTTTCGCCAGTTCCACATCTTCGAGGTAACCGCGTTCAGCAGCAAACAGGACCAGACCCTGCTGTGCTACAGACATCGGCGCATACTGTTTCTGTTTCAGCAGCTCGGTTACTTTCTGACCATGGCTCAGCTGTTTACGGGTTGCTTCATCCAGATCGGATGCGAACTGAGAGAACGCAGCCAGTTCACGATACTGCGCCAGCGCGGTACGGATACCACCGGACAGTTTCTTGATGATCTTGGTCTGAGCAGCACCACCCACACGGGATACGGAGATACCCGGGTTAACCGCAGGACGAATACCAGAGTTAAACAGGTTGGTTTCCAGGAAGATCTGACCATCGGTAATGGAAATTACGTTGGTCGGAACGAACGCAGAAACGTCACCCGCCTGGGTTTCGATAATCGGCAGCGCGGTCAGGGAGCCGGTTTTACCTTTGACTTCACCGTTGGTGAACTTCTCAACGTATTCCGCGTTAACGCGGGATGCGCGCTCCAGCAGACGGGAGTGGAGGTAGAACACGTCGCCCGGGAATGCTTCACGTCCTGGCGGACGACGGAGCAGCAGGGAAACCTGACGGTAAGCAACAGCCTGTTTAGACAGGTCATCGTAAACGATCAGCGCATCTTCACCGCGGTCGCGGAAGTATTCGCCCATTGCGCAACCGGCATACGGTGCCAGGTATTGCAGTGCAGCAGATTCAGAAGCGGTCGCCACGACAACGATAGTGTTGGACAGCGCGCCGTGCTCTTCCAGTTTACGTACCACGTTAGAAATGGTGGACGCTTTCTGGCCGATAGCCACGTAGACGCACTTGATACCGGAATCACGTTGGTTGATGATCGCATCGATTGCCATCGCGGTTTTACCGGTCTGACGGTCACCGATGATCAGCTCACGCTGGCCACGGCCGATTGGAATCATGGCATCGACGGATTTGTAACCGGTCTGTACCGGCTGATCGACGGACTGACGTTCGATAACGCCCGGAGCGATAACTTCGATTGGCGAGAAGCCATCATGCTCAACCGGACCTTTACCGTCGATAGGCGCACCCAGGGTGTTCACCACACGACCCAGCAGGCCGCGGCCAACCGGAACTTCAAGGATACGGCCAGTACATTTAACCTTCATGCCTTCGGCGAGGTCGGCGTACGGACCCATCACCACCGCACCTACGGAGTCGCGCTCCAGGTTCAGTGCGATAGCGTAACGGTTACCCGGCAGGGAAATCATCTCACCCTGCATACAATCGGCCAGGCCGTGGATGCGGATAACACCGTCACTGACGGAAACAATAGTACCTTCGTTGTGAGCTTCGCTCACCACATTGAACTGAGCAATGCGCTGCTTGATCAGTTCGCTGATTTCGGTGGAATTCAGTTGCATGCTCCAGTCCCCTTAAGACTGCAAGACGTCTGCAAGGCGATCAAGACGGCCGCGTACGCTACCATCAATGACCATATCACCCGCACGGATGATAACACCTGCCATAACAGACTTATCGATTTTGCAATTCAGCTTAACTTTGCGTGACAGACGTTTTTCCATCGCGCCGACGATCTTCTCAAGCTGTGCTTCACTCAACCGGGAGGCAGAAATAACATCTACCTCTGCGGTTGCCTCACTGGCAGCGCGCAGGTGAATGAACTGCTCAAGAACATCCGGGAGCACTTGCAGACGACCATTTTCAGCCATAACCCGAATCAGGTTCTGGCCATTTTCGTCCAGTTGCTCACCGCATACCGCAATGAACGCGTCAGAGAGCGTTTCCGGCGCCAGAGCACCGGACAGAAGCTCTGCCATTTGTTCGTTTTTAGTCACTTCAGCAGCAAACGCCAGCATATCCTGCCAGCGTTCGACACTTTTGTGTTCGACGGCAAAGTCAAAAGCTGCTTTGGCGTAGGGGCGAGCTACCGTTACAAATTCAGACATCAGCCCCTCCCTCCTTACAGTTCAGCGACAAGTTTGTCCACGATGTCGCTGTTAGCAGCTTCATCCACGGAACGTTCGATGATCTTCTCGGCGCCAGCAACAGCCAGGATTGCGACCTGCTTACGCAGCTCCTCGCGAGCACGTTTACGTTCGGCATCAATTTCAGCCTGCGCCTGTGCGACGATTTTGGTGCGTTCCTGTTCTGCTTCAGCTTTAGCTTCGTCCAGCATCTGAGCGCGACGCTTGTTCGCCTGCTCGATGATGACCTGGGCTTCCGCTTTCGCTTTTTTCAGCTGGTCGGTCGCGTTGGCCTGTGCAAGGTCCAAATCTTTCTTAGCGCGTTCTGCAGAAGCCAAACCGTCGGAAATCTCTTTCTGACGCTTTTCGATGGCAGCCATTAAAGGCGGCCATACGTACTTCATGCAGAACCATACGAAAAGAACAAACGCGATGGCCTGGCCGAGGATTGTTGCGTTCATGTTCACAGCACAATACCTCTTAAATTAACTCTGTGGCTTAGGTTTCTTTCGAACAACTTACTACGCGACAGCAAACATCACGTACAGACCCAGACCTACAGCGATCATCGGGATAGCATCCACCAGACCCATAACGATAAAGAACTGAGTACGCAGCAGAGGAATCAGATCCGGTTGACGCGCTGCGCCTTCCAGGAATTTGCCCCCGAGGATGCCGATACCGATCGCAGCACCGATCGCCGCCAGACCCATCATCACAGCGGCAGCCATGTACAGCAGATCCATATTCAGGTTTTCCATGACAGTCTCCAGTTTGTTTCAGTAAAAACGTAGTATGTTGGTAAAAATCAATGCTCTTCAGATGCCATCGACAGATAGACGATCGTCAGAACCATGAAGATGAAGGCTTGCAGCGTAATAATCAGGATGTGGAAAATGGCCCATGGCACATTCAGAACCCACTGTGACCACCACGGCAGCAGACCAGCAATCAGAATGAAAATCAGCTCACCGGCATACATGTTGCCGAACAGTCGCAGACCCAGTGAAACCGGTTTGGACAGCAGGCTTACCCCTTCAAGGATTAAGTTGACAGGAATGAACGCCCAGTGATTGAACGGCTGCAGCGTCAGTTCTTTAACGAACCCACCCACGCCTTTCATTTTGATGCTGTAGAAAAGAATCAGGATAAACACGCCAAGCGCCATCGACAGGGTGATGTTCACGTCAGCAGACGGAACCACGCGCAGTGCGGGCAGGCCGAAAATGTGTTCACCGATGTACGGAATCAGGTCGATTGGCAGCAGGTCCATCAGGTTCATCAGGAATACCCAGACAAACACGGTGAGGGCCAGCGGAGCAATCAGCTTGCTCTTGCCATGATACATGTCTTTGACGCTGCCATGGACGAAGCCGATGGTCATCTCGATAGCCGTCTGGAGTTTACCAGGAACACCGCTGGTCGCTTTTTTGGCAACGCTACGGAAAATGGTAAGGAACAACAGACCGAGCACCACTGAGAAGAACATGGAGTCAATGTTGAGCGTCCAGAAGGTGGCCGGGGGGTTGTGCGGATCCACCAGCGAGAAAGTACGCAGATCAATCTGAAGGTTGTTCAGATGGTGACCTATGTATTCCTGCGGCGTCATATTTTCTGCAGCCATGATGCCTTTTACCCTTTGTTGTTAATTACAGCTGGTGCCAGAATTTGTACCACCAGCACCAAAACCCACGTCACTATCAGCGGCATGAATACCACTTTGAATACGGCCAGCGCCACCGCGAGGAGGGCAAAGGTCAGCAACACCTTAAAAGCTTCGCCGAAGGCGAAGGTCCAGGCCACATGGCCTTTAGATGGTGTATGCGCCTGATGACGCCAGGCAAAAATCATAAACAACATGTTTGGCAAAACAACCGCCAAACCTCCGCATACTGCGGAGATGCCCCAGAAGGGGTCTTTTAGGCTGAACAGCAGTCCACTTGCTATTACTGCCAGTAACTGAATAAACAGAAGCTTACGAGCAACGTTTCGACTCAAGAGCGACACAGACATCACGTTTTTACTCCTGCTCCCTTCGAGGTATGTCGCGTGTCGTATAAAACGTCCTTTAAGACGAAGAGTCAAGCATCAAAAAGCGGACAAATTATACGGTGACGCCCCGTGATTTCAAACAATAAGTAGCAAAATAGTGAATAAATGTTTAATTATTTTCCAGCAGGCAACTTTTCCTGCATTTTGCCAATCTGTGAGCCGTCATACGAAACTGCAAATACTGAGAAAACACAGAGATTAAAGCGTGCACCAGATCACATATTAAACATTTTAGAGTAAAGCGAATTAATTCCATTCATAAATTGTCTGTTTTCATCTTTTTGATATTAAAGATAAAAAATGAGCAGTTTTTATAAAACAACCGCGCATACAATGAAAACCTTTTATTGACATTTATAATAAATATTTAACATCCGTATGCCTTGCCAGTCGCTCGATTTTTAGCGTCCTGATATTTTCAATGTTGACTATTTTACGAGTAAACCAACCGTCAAAGTTAACCCTGGGATAACCCATGGTAAAAACATGGTTAAAAGGCGCCGCGAATAGCGCGCAGTGACATTTATTTTTGTAACATGCGGCGGTCTGATTTTTTTCACATTTTTTGATAAAAACTAAATCATTTTTGGCTTAATAACCACCAGGTGACGCTCCCCTTCCAGCGCAGGAACATGCAACCTGATAATCTCGCTGACGGTGTATCCTTCGGGAAGATTTGCCATTTCATCTTCCTGAGCCACTCCTTTCAACGCATAGAAACAGCCGGTTTCTGACGGCAGATGATGGCACCAGCTGACCATGTCGTTCAGCGAGGCAAATGCGCGGCTGATGACGCCATCGAACGGCGGTTCTGCGGGGAAATCTTCCACGCGGCTCTGTACCGGGACGATATTCTCCAGTTTTAACTCATGCTGGACCTGGCGAAGAAAACGCACGCGCTTGCCGAGGCTGTCCAGCAGCGTGAAATGTGCTTGCGGGAGCACTATCGCCAGCGGGATTCCCGGTAGCCCTGGTCCTGTTCCAACGTCGATAAAACGCGTTCCCTGCAGGTACGGCGCAACAACAATGCTATCGAGGATATGGCGAATCAGCATCTCATTCGGATCGCGAACGGAAGTCAGATTGTAGGCTTTGTTCCACTTATCCAGCATGCCAACATAGGCCACCAGCTGGTTTTTCTGGTGATCGGTGAGCGAAATACCGGCCTCAGCCAGCAGACGAGAAAGTTTGTTGAGCACGTTCAGTACCTGTCCAGAAATAATGAGCCCGGAGGCGATGACGCTTACCGGGCCGGTGAATCAAAAAGGGCGGAGAAGCAGCCTGCTATCCGCCAAATTCCGCCTGTCGGGGCAATCAGGCGCTGCGGCGCAGCATCCCCTGCTTTTTCAACCAGACCAGCAAAATAGAAATCGCCGCTGGCGTGATGCCGGAAATACGCGAAGCCTGACCGATTGAAGACGGTTTGTGATCGTTAAGCTTGGCAATCACTTCATTCGACAACCCGATCACCTGACGATAATCAAGCGTTGCCGGCAGGATCGTATTCTCATTACGCTGCTGTCTTTCGATCTCTTCCTGCTGACGAGCAATATATCCTTCGTACTTCACCTGGATCTCAACCTGCTCAGCAGCCTGCGCATCTTCCAGGCCCGGCGAGAACGGCGACAGCTGAACCAGCTGCTCATAGGTCATTTCCGGACGACGGAGCAAATCTTCCCCGCTCGCTTCGCGAGACAGTGGCGCAGACAGATGCGCATTGACTTGTTCCACGCTGTCTGCCGCCGGGTAAACCCAGGTGGATTTCAGACGTTGACGCTCAAGCTCAATGCTTTCCAGCTTCTCGTTGAACCGCGCCCAGCGTTCATCATCGACCAGGCCCAGTTCGCGCCCCTGTTCCGTCAGACGCAGATCGGCGTTATCTTCGCGCAGCATCAGACGATATTCGGCGCGTGAAGTAAACATCCGGTACGGTTCTTTGGTTCCCAGCGTACACAGATCGTCGACCAGCACACCAAGGTAGGCTTCTGAACGCGCCGGCGCCCAGCCCTCTTTTTCCGCTGAGAAACGACCGGCGTTCAGACCGGCAAGCAGTCCCTGAGCAGCGGCTTCTTCGTAACCGGTGGTGCCGTTAATCTGTCCGGCAAAGAACAGACCGTGGATATATTTGCTTTCCAGCGTCGGCTTCAGGTCACGCGGGTCGAAGAAATCGTACTCAATAGCGTAGCCTGGACGAACGATTCTGGCGTTCTCCATACCCTGCATTGAGCGAACAATCTGCATTTGTACGTCAAACGGCAGGCTGGTGGAGATACCGTTCGGATAAATTTCGTTAGAGGTCAGCCCTTCCGGCTCGAGGAAGATCTGGTGCTGGTTGCGATCGGCAAAACGCATCACTTTATCTTCGATCGACGGGCAGTAGCGCGGACCGATCCCTTCAATCACCCCGGCATACATCGGGCTGCGATCGAGATTATTGCGGATCACATCGTGGGTTTTCTCGTTGGTATGGGTGATATAGCACGGTACCTGCTGCGGATGCTGAGCCGCATTGCCCATGAACGAGAAAACCGGCATGGGGTTATCACCATGCTGCTGCGCCAGAACGCTGAAATCGATGGTACGGGCGTCAATACGCGGCGGCGTCCCGGTTTTCAGGCGACTGACCCGCAGCGGCAGCTCACGTAAACGGCGAGAAAGCGGGATCGACGGCGGATCGCCTGCGCGGCCACCGCTGTAGTTATCCAGCCCGATATGGATCTTGCCGTCAAGGAAGGTGCCGACGGTCAGGACCACCGCTTTAGCGCGGAATTTCAGTCCCATCTGGGTAACGGCGCCGACAACCCGATCGTTTTCGACAATCAGATCCTCCACCGCCTGCTGGAAGATCATCAGATTTGGCTGGTTTTCCAGCGCCGTGCGCACCGCCTGACGATAGAGCACGCGGTCTGCCTGAGCTCGTGTCGCCCGTACCGCCGGGCCTTTGCTGGCGTTTAGTATCCTAAACTGAATGCCTGCCTGGTCGATCGCTTTCGCCATCAGTCCGCCAAGCGCATCCACTTCTTTTACCAGGTGTCCTTTCCCAATGCCGCCAATCGCCGGGTTGCAGCTCATCTGCCCCAGGGTGTCGATATTGTGTGTCAAAAGCAGGGTCTGCTGACCCATCCGCGCCGCGGCCATCGCGGCCTCAGTGCCTGCATGACCCCCGCCAATGATGATGACGTCAAAAGGATCCTGATAAAACATGGTGGTATGCCTCGCATAAAGCGGTTTGAAAATAGATTGAAGCCCGGGCCGTGGATTCTACTCAACTTTAGCCTTTCGAGAAAGCTCCGGGATCTTGAGTATTAAAAAGAAGATCTTTTATTTAGAGATCTGTTTTACTGTGATCTCTTATTAGGATCGAACCTTTCTGTGGATAAGCCCGATCTGCGGTTTAAGATCAAATATTTAAGAAGGATCACTATCTGTGAATGATCGGTGATCCTGTTCCGTATAAGCTGGGATCAAAATGAAGGGTTATACACAGTTCAAAAAGCAGCCACGGCTTATACTTTGGATAACTACCGGTTGATCAGAGCTTTTAAGTGTAGTTATCCACAGACGATCGAACGATCTTTACAAAACTTATAGCAAATCTTTCCAGGATCCGACCCAAATCTCAGCCGGATCTTCCGGAATTTCATGTTCCAGGACATTTATCTTCAGTGTTTCGCCGATCTGTTGTGCACCACATGCCTTCAATGCGCCGTCGATTTTGTCGATGGCACCGCAAAAGGTGTCGTATTCGCGGCTGCCGATGCCGATGGCGCCAAAACGAACGGCGGACAGGTCTGCCTGCTTTTCCTGAAGCGCTTCATAGAACGGCAGCAGATTATCAGGGATATCCCCCGCGCCATGCGTAGAGGAGATAACTAACCAGATCCCCTCGGACTGCAGATCCTCGATCAACGGACCGTGCTGGATTTCGGTGCTGTAGCCCGCCTCTTCCAGCTTTTCAGCCAGATGCTCCGCTACATATTCCGCACTGCCCAGGGTACTGCCGCTGATAAGCGTAATGTCTGCCATGATCGCCTGCTCAATTATTCAGAGTGGCACATTGTACGCTGTGTGAGAGCTGGGATCTACCTGTGGAAAATGTGGGATTAAAAAAGCCCGATCACGGGCGGATAGTCCGCATGATCGGGTTCTGCAGGGAGATCAGGGTCTCGGTGGACTGAATTTCATCGATTGTTTGGATCTTGTTGATAAGTACCTGCTGGAGGGCATCGATCGAGCGGCACATCACCTTAATAAAGATGCTGTAGTGCCCGGTGGTGTAATACGCCTCGGTCACCTCATCCAGCGCGTTCAGCTTTTCCAGGGCGGAAGGATAGTCTTTGGCGCTTTTAAGGATAATGCCGATAAAGCAGCAGACGTCGTAGCCGAGTTGTTTAGGGTTTACGTCAATGCGCGCGCCGGTGATGATGCCCGCCTGTTTCATCTTCTCCACGCGAACATGAATCGTCCCCGGGCTGACGCCAAACTGTTTGGCCAGTTCAGCATAGGCGGTACGGGCATTGGTCATTAACGCTTCCAGAATGCCGCGGTCCAGATTGTCGATCTGATAATTTTCCATAGGTTTTTCTTATGATGCTTGAGGATTCTTTCTATATTAGCCATATATTTTAATGAATCAAAAGTGAACATGGCTTTTTGTTGTTTGATTATTGAATTGGTAGCCATTTTTGTTGCTTAATCAATATCAACAGGACGCAGGAGCCATAAAAAATGAAAACCGCATACATCGCAAAACAACGCCAGATTAGTTTCGTTAAGTCTCACTTTTCCCGCCAGCTGGAAGAGAAACTTGGTCTGATTGAAGTCCAGGCGCCTATCTTAAGCCGCGTAGGAGACGGGACTCAGGACAACCTGTCTGGTTGCGAGAAAGCGGTTCAGGTGAAAGTGAAAACACTGCCAGACGCCAGGTTCGAAGTGGTTCATTCACTGGCGAAGTGGAAACGTCAAACCCTGGGACAACACGACTTCAGCGCGGGCGAAGGGCTGTACACGCACATGAAGGCCCTTCGCCCCGATGAAGACCGCCTGACCGCTATTCACTCTGTCTACGTTGACCAGTGGGACTGGGAGCGCGTGATGGGGGATGGCGAGCGCCATCTCGGTACGCTGAAATCCACCGTTGAGGCTATCTACGCCGGGATCAAAGCGACCGAAGCCGCAGTGAGCAAAGAGTTTGGTCTGGCACCGTTCCTGCCGGAATCGATCCACTTTGTCCACAGCCAGGAACTGCTGAGTCGTTTCCCGGATCTGGATGCCAAAGGCCGTGAGCGGGCGATCGCCAAACAGCTGGGCGCGGTATTTCTGATTGGGATTGGCGGCAAGTTATCCGACGGTAAGCGCCATGACGTTCGTGCCCCGGATTATGATGACTGGAGCAGCACGGGTGAGGGTGAATTTGCCGGTCTGAACGGTGATATCCTGGTGTGGAACCCGGTGCTGGAAGATGCGTTTGAGCTCTCTTCTATGGGGATCCGCGTGGATGCCGACGCACTCAAGCGTCAGCTGGCGGTCACCGGTGATGAAGATCGTCTCAAGCTGGAGTGGCACCAGGCGTTGCTGCGCGGTGAAATGCCGCAGACTATTGGCGGCGGCATTGGTCAATCCCGTCTTACCATGCTGCTGTTGCAGCTGGATCATATCGGCCAGGTACAGTGCGGCGTATGGCCGGCGCAGGTACGTGAAAGCGTTGCCGCTCTGCTGTAACCATTAACGCCGCCAGCGTCGCAGCAGGCGGCTACGTAACCCGGTATCAAAGCGCCAGATATGATCGAAGATGCGCATAATGCCGGGTTTACCATGTACAGACATCGCCACCGCATGAAAGCGATGATGATGCTTGCGCTGTAGCTCCTCTACCTTATTGATCACCTCATCCGGCAGACGCTGGGCAATAAAATCGGAAATCACCACCGCGTCGGCATCGACCCACTGCGGATTTTGCATTCGCTCGATGATGGAACGGAAACAGCTGGCTAAATCCGTGCCGCCGCGAAAACGCTGGCTCAGAAAGCGGATCGCCTGCTCCAGGCCCTGCGGGCCCGTCAGCTCGTAGTGCACGACTTCACTGGAGAACAGCATAATAAAGCAGCGGCGATTGTCGGCCAGCGCCACCCGCATTAATGCCAGGCAAAACGCCTTGGCACACTGTTCGTTGAAACCGCCCATCGAGCCGGAAGTATCGACGCAGACGATAAACGGTCCGCGCGGCTGTTCGTCAAAATCTTGCCGGGTCACCGGCCTCTCGGTGATTTTTTCCCGCCAGGCGTCGCCATGTAAGCGATAGGTCAGCAGCTGCTTTTCTACCAGCTTACGATAGAACTCGAATTCCAGTTCAGTTATCCCCAGCGTCGCCAGCTCCGGCGGGAGCAGGCGCAGGATATCATCGCTCTGTTGCAGGCCATCAACCTGTTCCGGTACCGTTGCCGGCTCACGAACCAGGCTGCGAAAAGCTTCCATCGGCGCATCTTTTTTCGGCACCGATTTGGCTTCCCGCGAGCGGCCTAACTGTTCAGCCAGCTGCATCAGTTCCGGCTGCTGGCTGAGAAAGTCGCCGTAGCGAATGATCAGCTGATAGTCGCCGCGCTTCAGCTCGCCGGCGCTCATATCCCACAGCCGACCCGCGGCGTTATCGTTCTCCACCAGCACCGGCTCTAGCTGCCCGCTGAGGGTCATCCTCTCCTGGACTTCGCTCAGCAGCTGATCGCGTTCTTCATCCAGTAGCTGCTGGTTGAGTGTGGTTGCCTGCACCACCAGGCTCAGACGCCAGCGCTGTAAAAACAGGGTATGGAGCGCGGGCGTGAAGGTGGCATTGTTATCCGCCAGCTGCTGCGCCTGGGCGGCAAACGGCGAGTGCAGTTGATGCAGCTGGCCAAGGATCTGCGGAAGCTGCACGATAAACTGCGAGGTGGAGAGCAGTTGCGAGCGCTGATAGTGCTGTACTTCAATATCCAGCTCAGGCGGGATTGACGTCTCTTTGAGTCGGGCTCTGACGGCCTCTCGCCAGCGCGGAATATCGGCGGCGATAATATTCTTCAGGCGCGGAAATTTTTCGAAGAACACGGCAAGCTGAGGAGAGGCCAGCAGCGCCAGCAGCATCTCTTCGATCATCCCCTCTTCGCTGACTGCCAGCATGACATTCAGCATATCCAGCGTCATGGCTGCCGCGCCTGTTTAATCTGCGCGCCGACGTCCTGCAGGCTGGCTTCAATACGTCCTAGCCAGTCGCCGGGAATAAACAGACATTTTTGCTGTTCGCTAAAGCGGTTATGTTGCTGGTGCCACTCGTCATCCAGCGCTTCCAGCTGCTGGCGGATTTCCACCGGCATGTTTTCTTGCGATTCGCTGCCGGGCAACGAAAGGCGGGAGCCTTGCAGGCTGACGTCGCGAACGACCAGATGCTGGCTGGCATCGACATCGATATTCAGCGGCTGGGCGAAACCAATGCCGTTAAGCTTGCCGCGGATTTCACCGCCTTTTTCCAGCCAGTGCGAGAGTTCTTCGCGGACGAAGGTAATATGAATCACTTCCATATCGTGCAGCTTAAGCGGCTGCTGGAGCAGCAGGGTCAGCGTGGTATCCTTGAGTTCAGACGGTAATTCATAATGCGGCTTACGGCTGAACATCCCGCCGAGGCGCGTGACCTTCAGCGCGGTTTTGTCACTGTGCTGCTGTTGGATTTGGATGCGTCTTTGGGTGATAGCGCCCAGTTTGCTCAGCATGGCCTGCTGCTGCCAGGCATGGCTGGTCATCAAGATCTCCAGCTGCTGCGCCATCAGGTTCATGCTTTCGATATCGTGCCACAGGCAATCTTTCAGCAAAATCAGGTCGATAGGGGCAATCGTATCCCGGCCGCTAAAGAAAGCGCTGGCCTGCAGCAGCCGAATGGCCTTTTTCCAGCGCCGATCCGAGACGTACGGTGAACCGGGTAACGTATCCAGCTGCTGGCGGAGCTGAAAGATAAGTTCAAACACGCTATCCGTGAGCTTCACGGCGCTGATATCCTGCTGCCACTGCCGGAACTCTTCATCGCTGACCTGCAGGCTGGCGGGAACCGGGTTGCTGTTTTCATCCTGCTGGCTTACCAGCATCGAGCGGAAGTTCGTTTTGTCCTGGACCTTATCCAGCCATAAACGGATGAGCATGCGATCGTACAGCGCTTCAAGGCTACTGTCCGTTTCCGGTAATTCGTTCGAAGCCGCCACCAGCAGGCGCATGGGGATTTTTTCTTCTTTCGCCCCGTTGCGAAAATGCCGTTCGTTGATTGCGGTCAGTAAGGTGTTGAGGATAGCCGGGCCGGCTTTCCAGATTTCGTCGAGGAAGACGATTTCGGCTTCCGGAAGATAGCCTGTCGTCAGGCGCTCGTAGCGCCCTTCATCCTTCAGCGCCTGGATGGAGAGTGGGCCAAAAACTTCTTCCGGAGTGGAAAAGCGGGTCATCAGATATTCAAAGGCGCGGGCTTGCTGAAAGGCGAATTTGAGGCGGCGGGCGATCAGGCTTTTAGCGATGCCCGGCGGACCGAGTAAAAAAACGCTTTCGCCGCTGAGGGCGGCAAGCAGGCAGAGTCGTATCGCGTGACTGCGTTCGAACAAGCCTTTTTCGAGGGAGGCGCTGAGCCGGGAAATTCTTTCTGCCAGTAAATGTGATTGAGCCATAATTGAGTTGCGTGCTTTTTCATGTGTCGTTATTGATTCGAGTATAGATGTTTGATTAGGGATGGTAATAGCCTGAAGAATCGATTTATTTTCTTTGAGTCAGGTTAATATGATGTTAGTTAGGGGTACGATTCAGCAAATAATCGTGCATACTGTGCGCTTTTTGTGGGCCAAGGGACTAGGCACACATTTGTTTTATAAACGAAAAGACTAGTCTATGAGCACTGATAATAAGCAATCGCTGCCAGCAATAACGCTGGCGGCTATCGGCGTGGTATACGGAGATATCGGTACCAGTCCGCTGTATACACTTCGGGAATGTCTGTCTGGTCAGTTTGGCTTTGGCGTTGAACGTGATGCTGTTTTTGGCTTTCTGTCGCTAATATTCTGGCTGTTGATCTTTACCGTATCACTCAAATATATCACCTTTGTCATGCGCGCAGATAACGCCGGTGAAGGGGGGATCCTGACGCTGATGTCGCTGGCGGGCCGCAATACGTCCGCGCGAATGACGTCGGTTCTGGTGATTCTTGGCCTGATTGGCGGCAGCTTCTTCTATGGCGAAGTGGTGATTACGCCGGCGATTTCGGTTATGTCGGCGATTGAAGGGCTGGAAATTATCGCCCCTGATCTGGATACCTGGATTGTCCCCATCTCCATTATCGTGTTGACGCTGCTGTTTGCTATCCAGAAGCACGGTACCGGTATGGTCGGCAAGCTGTTTGCGCCGATTATGCTGATTTGGTTCCTGCTGCTGGCGGTGCTGGGCGCGCGCAGCATTATCGCCAACCCGGAAGTGCTGCAGGCGCTAAACCCTTACTGGGCGGTTCATTTCTTCCTTGAATATAAAACCGTCTCTTTTGTTGCGCTGGGCGCGGTAGTGCTGTCCATTACCGGTGTCGAAGCGCTGTATGCGGATATGGGGCACTTTGGCAAACTACCGATTCGCCTGGCCTGGTTTTCGGTGGTACTGCCCTCGCTGGTGCTGAACTACTTTGGTCAGGGGGCGCTGCTGTTGCAGCACCCGGAAGCGATCAAAAACCCCTTCTTCCTGCTGGCCCCTGAATGGGCGCTGATTCCGATGCTGATTATTGCCGCGCTGGCGACGGTTATCGCCTCGCAGGCGGTCATTTCCGGGGTCTTCTCGCTGACTCGCCAGGCGGTCCGTCTGGGTTATCTGTCGCCGATGCGGATTATTCATACCTCGGAAATGGAGTCCGGACAGATTTATATTCCGTTCATCAACTGGCTGCTGTATGTCTCGGTGGTCATCGTGATTATCAACTTCGAACACTCTTCGAACCTGGCGGCGGCGTACGGGATCGCGGTAACGGGAACCATGGTGCTGACCACGATTCTCTTCACTACGGTTGCGCGTAAAAACTGGCACTGGAATAAGTTCTTTGTGGCGTTGTTCTTTATTGCCTTTATGAGCATTGATTTTCCGCTGTTCTCGGCCAACCTCGATAAGATTGTTTCCGGCGGCTGGCTGCCGTTAACGCTGGGTCTGGTGATGTTCACCGTGATGACGACCTGGAAAAGCGAACGTTTCCGTCTGCTGCGTCGGATGCATGAACACGGTAACTCTCTGGAAGCGATGATCTCTTCCCTGGAGAAATCACCGCCGGTTCGCGTACCGGGAACCGCCGTGTATATGTCCCGTGCGTTGAACGTGATTCCTTTTGCGCTGCTGCATAACCTCAAGCATAACAAGGTGCTGCACGAACGTGTGATTCTGCTGACGCTGCGTACTGAAGACGCGCCTTATGTGCATAACGTTCGTCGCGTGCAGATTGAGCAGATTTCACCGTCTTTCTGGCGCGTGGTCGCCAGCTACGGCTGGCGCGAAACGCCAAACGTGGAAGAGGTGTTCCATCGCTGCGGGCTGGAAGGTCTGAGCTGCCGGATGATGGAGACCTCGTTCTTTATGTCGCATGAGTCGTTGATTATCGGCAAACGGCCTTGGTATTTGCGTCTGCGCGGAAAACTGTACCTCCTGCTGCAGCGTAACGCCCTGAGGGCGCCGGATCAGTTTGAAATCCCGCCAAACCGGGTAATTGAACTCGGTACCCAGGTCGAAATCTGATGCTCTGAAGCCCTTCCTCGTGAAGGGCTTTTTTTGCTTTTTTACCCCGCTTCACTTTTCCTTCCCGGCGTTTGCGAAACGTTTCGATGGCGATCACATTTCTCTCTTCTGGTGATGGTTTTTCGTGCGCGTATTGACAATACTTATGACAGCGAAACGTTTCGCTAGTGGAGCAAAAGAGAAAAATGAAAAAAGGCACCGTACTTAACGCTGATATTTCTTCGGTTATCTCCCGCCTGGGTCATACCGATACGCTGGTGGTCTGCGATGCCGGTTTACCGGTTCCCCGCAGCAGCGCGCGCATCGATATGGCATTAACCCATGGCGTTCCCTCCTTTATGCAGGTTCTGGAGGTGGTAACGGCGGAAATGCAGGTTGAGGCGGCGATCCTCGCGGAAGAGATAAAGACTCACAATCCGCAGCTCCATGCGACGTTGCTCACTCACCTTGAGCTGCTGCAGCAACACCAGGGAAACACCATTGACATTCGTTACACCAGTCATGAGCAGTTTAAAAAACAAACCGCAGACAGTCAGGCGGTGATTCGCAGCGGGGAGTGTTCCCCGTATGCGAACGTTATTCTCTGTGCCGGCGTCACGTTCTGAGGTCGCTGATATGGAAGCCTTATTGCAATTAAAAGGGATCGATAAAGCGTTCCCTGGCGTGAAGGCGCTCTCCGGCGCCTCGCTCAATGTCTACGCTGGCCGTGTGATGGCGCTGGTCGGCGAAAACGGCGCCGGCAAATCCACGATGATGAAGGTGCTGACCGGGATCTATACCCGCGATTCCGGTTCACTGCTGTGGCTCGGCAAAGAGATCACCTTCAACGGACCGAAATCCTCCCAGGAAGCCGGTATCGGCATTATTCATCAGGAACTCAACCTGATCCCACAGCTGACGATCGCGGAAAACATTTTCCTCGGTCGTGAGTTCGTCAACCGGTTTGGCAAAATCGACTGGAAAACGATGTATGCCGAAGCCGACAAACTGCTGGCGAAGCTGAACTTACGCTTTAACAGCCAGAAGCTGGTGGGCGATCTGTCGATTGGCGATCAGCAGATGGTTGAAATCGCCAAGGTGCTGAGCTTTGAGTCGAAGGTCATCATTATGGATGAACCCACGGACGCATTGACCGATACCGAAACGGAATCTCTGTTCCGCGTCATCCGCGAGCTGAAAGCGCAGGGGCGCGGGATTGTCTATATCTCTCACCGTATGAAAGAGATCTTCGAGATTTGTGATGATGTGACGGTTTTTCGCGACGGGCAGTTTATCGCCGAGCGCGAGGTGGCCAGTCTGAATGAAGATCTGCTGATCGAAATGATGGTTGGCCGCAAGCTGGAGGATCAGTACCCGCATCTCGATAAAGCGCCGGGGGCGGTTCGCCTGAAAGTGGACAATCTGTGCGGGCCGGGCGTTGAAAATGTGACCTTTTCCCTTCGTCAGGGTGAAATTCTCGGTGTCGCCGGGCTGATGGGGGCTGGCCGCACGGAGTTGATGAAGGTGCTGTACGGCGCATTGCCGCGCACCAGCGGTTCCGTCACGCTCGACGGCCATGAAGTGGTGACCCGTTCCCCTCAGGATGGGCTGGCAAACGGGATTGTCTATATCTCCGAAGACCGCAAGCGCGATGGCTTAGTGCTCGGTATGTCGGTGAAAGAAAACATGTCATTAACGGCGCTGCGCTATTTCAGCCATGCCGGTGGCCGCCTGAAGCACAAAGATGAGCAGCAGGCGGTGGGCGATTTTATTCGCCTGTTCAATGTGAAAACGCCGTCAATGGAACAGGCGATAGGCCTGCTCTCCGGCGGTAACCAGCAAAAAGTGGCCATCGCTCGCGGGCTGATGACGCGACCGAAGGTGCTGATCCTTGATGAACCGACTCGCGGCGTGGACGTGGGGGCGAAGAAAGAGATCTACCAGCTGATCAACCAGTTTAAAGCCGATGGTCTGAGCATCATTCTGGTCTCTTCGGAGATGCCGGAAGTGCTGGGCATGAGCGATCGCATCATGGTGATGCATGAAGGGCATCTCGGCGGTGAGTTCACACGCGAGCAGGCCACCCAGGAAGTATTGATGGCTGCCGCTGTGGGCAAGCTTAACCGTGTGAATCAGGAGTAAAAAAGATGACAACCCAGGCTGTTACTGGTCGCCGCTATTTCACCAAAGCATGGCTGATGGAGCAAAAGTCGTTGATTGCCCTGCTGGTGCTGATAGCGATTGTTTCGACCATGAGCCCCAACTTTTTTACCGTTAATAACCTCTTCAATATCCTGCAACAAACGTCGGTCAACGCCATTATGGCCGTCGGAATGACGCTGGTCATTCTGACCTCAGGGATCGACCTGTCCGTCGGGTCCCTGTTGGCGCTGACCGGTGCGGTTGCGGCATCAATTGTGGGGCTGGAGGTGAATGCGCTGGTGGCGATTGCCGCAGCGCTTGCCTTAGGCGCGGCAATTGGCGCGGTGACCGGCGTGATTGTGGCGAAAGGGCGTGTGCAGGCCTTTATCGCCACCCTGGTAATGATGCTGCTCCTGCGCGGGGTGACGATGGTTTACACCAACGGTAGTCCGGTGAATACCGGGTTTACTGATAACGCCGACCTGTTTGGCTGGTTTGGTATCGGTCGCCCGTTAGGGGTGCCGACGCCGGTGTGGATTATGGCGATCGTCTTTCTGGCGGCCTGGTACATGCTGCACCATACGCGGCTGGGTCGTTATATCTACGCGTTGGGTGGTAACGAGGCGGCGACCCGTTTATCCGGGATCAGCGTCAATAAAGTAAAAATCATTGTCTATTCGTTATGCGGCCTGCTGGCTTCGCTGGCGGGGATTATCGAAGTGGCGCGCCTCTCTTCCGCGCAGCCGACGGCGGGTACCGGCTATGAACTGGATGCAATCGCGGCGGTCGTGCTCGGCGGCACCAGTCTGGCGGGGGGGAAAGGGCGTATTGTCGGTACCTTAATTGGTGCGTTGATCCTTGGCTTCCTGAACAACGGTTTGAATCTATTAGGCGTTTCTTCCTATTACCAGATGATCGTGAAAGCGGTGGTAATTTTGCTGGCGGTGCTGGTAGACAACAAAAAGCAGTAACTAAGAACTCTACAGGACATCTTAACTATGAATATGAAAAAACTGGCGACCCTGGTCTCTGCTGTGGCTCTCAGTGCAACCGTCAGCGCCAACGCGATGGCGAAAGATACCATCGCTCTGGTTATCTCTACCCTGAATAACCCGTTCTTTGTTTCTCTGAAAGAAGGGGCGCAGAAAGAAGCTGACAAACTGGGCTACAACCTGGTGGTACTGGATTCGCAGAACAACCCGGCGAAAGAGCTGGCGAACGTGCAGGATTTAACGGTACGTGGCGCGAAGCTGCTGCTGATTAACCCCACCGACTCTGATGCGGTAGGTAATGCGGTGAAGATGGCTAACCAGGCGAAAATCCCGGTTATTACCCTTGACCGTCAGGCTTCGAAAGGCGACGTGGTCAGCCATATCGCGTCTGATAACGTGCTGGGCGGTAAGATGGCCGGCGACTATATTGCGAAGAAAGTCGGTGAAGGCGCGAAAGTGATTGAACTGCAGGGTATTGCCGGGACCTCTGCGGCTCGTGAACGTGGTGAGGGCTTTAAGCAGGCCGTTGCCGCGCACAAATTCAACGTTCTGGCCAGCCAGCCGGCGGACTTCGACCGTACCAAAGGTCTGAACGTCATGCAGAACCTGCTGACCGCTCATCCTGATGTGAAAGCGGTGTTTGCGCAGAACGATGAAATGGCGCTGGGTGCGCTGCGCGCATTACAAACGGCGGGCAAATCCGATGTGATGGTGGTTGGATTTGACGGTACTCCGGATGGCGAAAAAGCGGTAAATAGTGGCAAACTGGCAGCGACCATCGCTCAGTTGCCAGAGCAGATCGGCGTGAAAGGCGTGGAGACTGCTGATAAAGTGCTGAAGGGTGAGAAAGTGGACGCCAGCTATCCGGTTGAGCTGAAACTGGTCATTAAGCAGTAATATGCGATTCGGACCGGAAACGGTCCGAGGGACAACATAAAAAGAAAAGCAGGGCATGCGCCACCGGAGTCCGGTGGCGCGCTTTCCCGGGAACAGAAATAATGAAAACCTCAGGCAAACTTGTCGTCCTTGGCAGCATCAATGCCGATCACATTCTTAACCTTGAATCTTTCCCGACGCCGGGCGAAACCGTCACCGGCCAGCATTATCAGGTGGCTTTCGGCGGTAAAGGGGCGAACCAGGCCGTCGCCGCCGGGCGAAGCGGCGCGGATATTGCGTTTATTGCCTGTACCGGCGATGACGATATCGGCGAACGCGTTCGCCGCCAGCTTGAGCGCGATCGGATCGATGTTGCGCCGGTACGTGCGGTAAAAGAGCAATCGACCGGCGTGGCGCTGATTTTTGTTAACGCCGAAGGTGAGAATGTCATCGGTATTCATGCCGGCGCTAACGCCGCGCTCTCTGTCGGGCAGGTTGTGGCGGAAGAAGCGCGTATTGCGGGCGCCCAGGCGCTGCTGATGCAGCTGGAGTCACCGCTGGAAAGCGTGCTGGCGGCGGCAAAAATCGCCCATCAGCATCAAACCACCGTTGTGCTCAACCCGGCGCCGGCGCGCGCCCTGTCCGATGAGCTGCTTTCGCTGATAGATATTATTACGCCTAACGAAACCGAAGCTGAAAAGCTGACCGGCATCCGCGTTGAGAACGATGATGATGCGGCTAAGGCGGCCCGTTCGCTGCATGAAAAAGGCATTGGTATCGTGATGATTACGCTTGGCAGCCGGGGCGTATGGGTCAGTCGCGAAGGTCAGGGCCGGCGGATTCCCGGTTTTAAAGTGCAGGCCATCGATACCATTGCCGCGGGTGATACCTTTAATGGCGCCTTTGTGACGGCCTTACTGGAAGGAACTGCGCTGGACGAAGCGATTCGTTTTGCCCATGCCGCGGCGGCGATTGCCGTTACCCGCAAAGGCGCACAGCCTTCCGTACCATGGCGCGAAGAAATCGACGAGTTTTTACGTCAACAGGGGTAATATTTGGCTACCATGAAGGATGTAGCCCGCGAAGCGGGCGTTTCCACTTCAACAGTTTCTCACGTCATTAATAAAGATCGCTTCGTCAGTGAAGCGATTACGGCCAAAGTTGATGCGGCGATTAAAAACCTTAACTATGCGCCGTCTGCGCTGGCGCGCAGCCTCAAATTAAACCAGACCCGGACCATCGGCATGCTGATCACCGCCAGTACCAATCCGTTTTATTCGGAACTGGTGCGCGGCGTGGAACGCAGCTGTTTTGAGCGCGGCTATAGTCTGGTGCTGTGTAACACCGAAGGCGATGAGCAGCGCATGAACCGCAATCTTGAGACGCTGATGCAAAAACGCGTCGACGGTTTGCTGCTGCTGTGCACCGAAACGCACCAGCCTTCACCGGAAATTATGCAGCGCTACCCGTCAGTCCCTACGGTGATGATGGACTGGGCGCCGTTCGACGGCGATAGCGATCTGATTCAGGACAACTCGCTGCTGGGCGGCGATATGGCAACCCAATATCTGATTGATAAAGGATATACCCGCGTCGCCTGTATTGCCGGACCGCTGGATAAAACGCCGTCGCGCCTGCGCCTGGAGGGGTATCACGCGGCGATGGCGCGCGCCGGGCTTCCAGTGATGGAAGGTTATGTCATTACCAGTGATTTCGAGTTTGGCGGCGGATTTAGCGCCATGCAAAAGCTGCTCGCCTTACCCGAGCGGCCGCAGGCGGTCTTTGTCGGTAACGATGCGATGGCCGTTGGGGCCTATCAATCGTTGTATCAGGCCGGGTTACGGATTCCGCAGGATATGGCGCTGGTGGGATATGACGATATTGAACTGGCGCGCTATATGACGCCGCCGCTGACGACTATCCATCAGCCAAAAGATGAACTGGGCGAACTGGCCATCGACGTACTGATTCATCGTATGGCCGACCCGGGTCAGAAACAGCAGCGCGTTCAGCTCACCCCGGAGCTGGTTGTTCGCGGCTCCGTTTAACCCTTATGCCGCTCTTTTATCAGATTGCGGCCGTCTTTCGCTCTTAACAGTATAAATGTCAGCGCCGAAACCACGGTAATCACCCCCATCGTAATAAAGGTGTAGTGAAACTGCTCGACGGTACTGGCATTGCCGAACCCTTCATAAAAACGTAGCACTGCCGCACTAATGGCGACCCCGAGGCTAATGGATAGCTGTTGCGTCACGGCCAGCAGGCTATTGCCGCTACTGGCGTTATCATCGGTTAAATCGGCCAGCGTGATGGTATTCATCGATGTGAACTGGGTAGACATGGCCATCCCCAGTACAAACAGCGGCAGTAAAAGCATCCAGATGGGCATTTCCGGGGACTGGAATGCGAACTGGGCAATCATCAGTCCGATAAAAATGGTGACGCCGACCAGGGTTTTCCGATAGCCGAGCCAGCGTAAAATCTGCGTCACGGTCGATTTCGCGATAATCGACCCGATTGCGGTGGGGGCTATCATGCAGCCTGCGACGATCGCCGGATAGCCAAAACCGACCTGCAACATCAAGGGCATCAGAAACGGCACACAGCCGGTACCCAGACGCGTCGCCAGATTACCGGCAATACCGACCGAAAAGGTGCGCGTCTTAAATAAAGAAAGCGAGATCAGCGGCGACGGGTGGCGACGCGCGTGGCGGATATAGGCCAGCAGTAGCATGACGCTGAGGGCAATGACCGAAAGGGCTATCCAGGTTGCGACGATTTTCTCGCCAAACAGTTCGATGCCGCTGGAAAACAGTACCAGGCTCAACCCAAACAACAGAAAACCGGTGATATCGAAACGCCGGCGCGGCGTGGTGAAATTCGGCATACATTTACGCGCGTAAAGTATCCCGATAATACCGATAGGTATATTAATGAGGAAAATCCAGTGCCAGCTGGCCCAGGTGACCAGCACTCCGCCGAGCACCGGCCCAAGAATAGGGCCAACAAGCCCGGGCATGGTGACGAAGTTCAGTACGGGGAGCAGTTCGCTGCGCGGATAGGCTCTTAATAATGCCAGGCGCGCCACCGGCATCATCATGGCGCCGCCTGTCCCTTGAATCACGCGAAAGATAACCAGCTCCATTAATGAACTGGAAAGGGCACAGGCCAGCGAACCGAGCGTAAACAGGCTGACGGCAATGATAAACACCTTACGGGTGCCGAAGCGGTCGGCTAACCACCCGCTGACCGGGATAAGCATGGCGACCGTTAATGTGTAGCTGATAATGGCGGACTGCATGGCCAGCGGAGAACGGTTAAGGCTATGCGCAATGGCGGGAAGGGCGGTGTTGAGAATCGTGGCATCCAGCGCCTGCATAAAAAAAGCCATGGCGGCAATCCACGGCAGTCCGGCCATACTGCGCCCTTTTTTTTCGCTCATGTGGAACCCTTGTTACTTGCCTGAATGATTTGGTGTGTTCAATAACGTCTGGCAGGCGCTAAGCGCTCGCGGGCCATCGCTATCCTGGATTGCGTCGACAATGGCCTGGTGGAGATCCAGCTTTACCACTTCGTTCTGAGTAATAGAAGTGAAGTAGGTGTGGTAGACCGAATGAAACAGAGAAGCGAAAGCGATCAGGAACGGATTTCCGCTCATTTCATAGATGTGCTCATGCCAGGCCATATCAACTTCTATCCAGCGTTCGCGTAGAAAGCGTTTTTTTAACAGCCCCATCTCTTCCATTAAGGTATTGAGCTGCGCCTTTTGTTCTGCGTTACCAAAGGTAGCCGCCAGAAAACAGGCCTGAGGCTCCAGGCTGCTGCGCATAACCAGGAAATGGTTCACCACCTCTTCAAAGTTATCTTCCGTTAACCACCATGAAAGCAGTTCCTTGTCGAGGAAGTTCCAGCTACTGCGTGGCATGACCCGGGTACCGATACGCGGGCGCGGCAACAGCATCCCTTTGGCGGTAAGCGTCTTAACCGCTTCACGTACCGCGGTGCGACTCACGCCAAACTGTTCGCCCAATTCCATTTCGCCTGGAAGAATACTTTCCGGCGGGTATTCGCCGGTCAGGATTTTTTGAGCCAGCTTCTCTGCTAATACCCAGGAGATGTTCTTTTGTGCCGCCAGTTGCTGTGCGCTTAAAGACATAGATGCCGTTCCTTTCTCTTTTTATCTGTATCAGTATGCCATCTGGTGGACTGTTTCGTTGGTTAAAACAGCAAAACGCTGGTTTTTTGCCACGTTATGCGCTGTTTTGGTGAAAAAAGAGACGGTTGAAAAGTTTTTTTTAAACAGGGCTTGTCAACGTCTCAGAACTCCCTATAATGCGCCTCCACTGACACGGAACAACGGCTTACAGGCCGCCGGGTTAGCGGGGTTCAGCGATGAGCACCGACAGAGAAAAGCAAAAATAAATGCTTGACTCTGAATGAGGAAAACGTATTATACGGGACCTCGCGACAGAGCGCTAAGCGCCGTCGCAACTGCTCTTTAACAATTTATCAGACAATCTGTGTGGGCACTCAAAGTGACATGGA